>NZ_JABXEO010000006.1:0-158308 GCF_013372585.1 Myxococcus sp. AM010 | reverse complement strand
GCCCCAGGCCTGCCCCCGCTGCCAGTCCCCCCGCGCCGCCGGGCCGGAGTGTCCCCGCTGCGGCATCATCTACGCCAAGGCGGAGGCCCGGGCGGCGCGGCAGCGAGAGGAAGCCCCCGCCGTGGCGCACGAGGAAGCACCGCCGCTCGTCGACCCCGCCTGGCTGGAGACGCCCGACCTGCGCTCGGACGTGCTGCCACCGGAGACGCCCGCCTGGGACGTTGACGCGGAGGAGGCCGCGTTCGAGCACCGCCTGCGCACCTGGGCCATCCCCGTGGCCCTCCTGGTGTCCTACGGGGTGCTGAGCGGCAACTTCGGCGCCTTCGCGGCCCGTCTCATCACCATGCCGTTCCATGAGTTGGGCCACGCCATGACGGCCTGGTTCTGCGGCCGGTCCGCGTTCCCATCGCTGTGGGTGACCGCCCTCTTCGGCCGCTCCTATTTCCTGGCGCTGATGCTCGCCGCGGCGCTGGGCGCGTGGGCGTGGTGGGGGTTCAGGCGCCGCCAGTGGCTGTGGGTGGCCTGCGCCGCCGTCCTGCTGGCGCTTCAAGCCGTGGGGACGCTGCTGCTGTCACCGCAGACGGTGGACATGCTCATCACCTTCAACGGCGATGGCGGGATGATGGTGCTGGGCACGGTGATGATGCTGACCCTCTACGCCCCGGCGGGCAGCTACCTCCACAAGCAGGCCCTGCGCTGGGGCTTCCTGGGGCTCGGCGCGCTGTCGCTCATGGACGGCTTCCTCACGTGGTGGGAGTCGAAGAAGGACTTCAGCGCCATTCCCTTCGGCAGGATGGAGGGCGTGGGCCTGAGCGACGCCAGCAAGCTGGTGGGGATGCCCCACGACTGGGGCGAGCACCAGCTCATCGGCAGGTACCTGACGCTGGCCACCGTGTGCTTCGCGGTGGTCGCCGGGGTGTACGTGGTGCAGCTCGTGCGCGGCAGGTCCCGGCTCGCCGCGCGCTGAGTGCCCGCGCGGCGGACACGTCAGGCCGCGTCGCCGTAGGGCCACACGAAGCCGGGGTGGCGCACCACCTCCGGCGTCCGCGCGCCCTTCCAGCGCAGCGACTCTCCCGGCCGCAGCACCAGGGGCTTGGGCGCGTCCTTCATCGTCCGCCGGACCTCGGCGAGCCGCTCCGGATAGGGGTCGGCGTCCGGGTTCTCATCCAGGTGGCTGGCGCCGCTCACGGGCTCGCCAGGATAGCCCGCGTAGCGAGGCCCCATGCCCTCGCGCCAGTACCAGGGCGCCCCACCATCCGCGCAGGGCACCACGTAGCGCGCGCCCAGCAAGGCGCCATAACGCAGCGCCTCCTCCGGCCCGGCCATGAGCCGCTGCGGCGCCTTCAGCATCGCGCGGGGGACGTTGACCAGGAACGCCTCCAGCGTGGTGAAGCCGAAGAAGATGGGCGCCAGCCGGAACCCGCGGACGCCGCAGAAGAGCACGTCCACCGGAGCCTCGCGGCGCACGCGCCGGCACACCGCCGCCATGTCCCCACGCACGTCATGCCCCGAGTCCGCGAAGAACGCCGCGGAGAAGCCGGGCGCCCGCACCAGCCACGCGTTGCCCTCGTTGAAGAGGTCCGGGTACGGGCCTTCGCCGTCCGTGGGCTGCTCGCCGTAGAACGGCAGCGCGCGCACGGTGACGTCGCCCACCTGCCGGGACTCGCCCCAGCGCAGGGGCTCCACGCGCGTGAAGCCCAGCTGCGACAGCCGCAAGGCGCAGTCCGTGGAGAAGAGACTCTCACGCGCCACCGCCGGCACGAAGATGCGCGTGTCGCGAGGCAACTGCAGCAACGAGCCCAGGTGGAAGTGGTCCCCATGTGAATGGGTGATGACCACCGCGTCCACCCGCCCCACGTCGCGCGGCTGCATCGCCGCATAGCCCGGCAAGTCCACCGCGCCTTCGGGCCGGAAATACGGGTCCACCAGCACGCGCCCCTCACGGCCTGTGACCAGCACCGTGTTGTGCCCCACGAAGAGCGCGCCGGGCGCGGGAACCTCCACGGGCGCTTCATGGCGCACGAGCCAGCCCGCCTGCCCCAGGTCCGCCACCAACTCCGCCAGCACGGGCAGCGCCGCGAAGGCCCGAAGCTCCGCGCGCGTGGCGCCGCGCGCGAGCGCCGCGAAGAAGTCCGCCACGGCGGGCCACTCGGGCGCACGCACGGGCACATCCAGGCCCAGCGCTTCCTGGCGAAGGTGCAGCACGTGCGGCCGGTGTCGCGTGGCCTCCGGGAACAGCACGTCGGGGCGCAACACGCGGCGCCCCATGCGCCGCTGCTTCCCCACGCACAGCGCGGCATAGCGTGGGGTGTCCTCCAGCCAGCGCACCAGGGCCTCCGCGTCGTGCAGCGCGCCCTCGCGCCCCAGCGTGGCGACGTGGCGCTTCAGCGGGAGGAAGGCACGGCGGACAGGACGCGCGGTGGGCCCCTGGATGCTGCAGCCCAGGTCCTCATGGTGGTCGGCCTCCGTCCGGGCCGAGGCGAGCACGGCCAGGCTGACGCCCCGGTGCAGGGTGAATCGCATGGCGGCGGATGTTGCCATGCGTCACGCGCGGTGCGGCGTTTCTCCAACGTCCGGGCGAGCGGGCGGACCGTCCCCCTCACCCGACGGCCCAGGTTGTGACAGGAGCGTGGAAGGCCGGTACCCTTCGGCGCCGAATGTCATTATCCGCCCCCTCGCTCCCTCCGGAGCCCCCTTCCCCGTCCTCGGGTGGCACCCTCGCGGAGCCCTCCCAACGTCGCTTCCAATGGCTGCCCCCCGTGGGGACGTGGAAGTACCACCTGCTGCTGAGCGCGGTGGCCCTGTTCGTCCTGGGGCCCCTGGGCGGCATCGCCGCCTCGTACATGAACTTCAGCGTGGGCTTCTTCGTCGGCGGCCAGGTGCTGGCCGGCATCCTCGGCAGCGCCGTCACCTACGGGTACGGCGCGGAGGGCAAGCACGGCGCCAACTACATGCAGACGATGGCCGCGTCGGTGGCCTCGCTGTGCGCCATGTCCGTGCTCATCCAGTCCATGGTGTGGCTGGGCATGGAGATGCCCGCCGCCTGGAAGCTCATGCTCTTCGTCGGCTGCGTGGGCATGTTCGCGGTGGGCGTGGGCATGCTCTACACGCCGCTGCTCGTGGACAAGCTCCAGCTCGACTATCCGTCCGGGCTGGCGGTGGCCAACATCCTGCGCGCCCTCACGGACAAGCGCCTGCTCAAGGCGTCCATCTCCAAGCTGGGCGGCGGCACCCTGCTGGGCGCCCTGGCGGCGTGGATGACGGAGAAGGTGGCCTTCGTCGCCTCCCTCGGCACCAGCGCGGCGACGCTGGGCGCGGGCATGATTGTCGGCAGCCGCATCACCGTCCCGGCCATCGTCATGGCCGTCATCGGCGCGGTGCTGATGCCCACCCTCCGGGAGATGGGCTGGCTCGGCCCTCAGGACCCGTTCCGTAAAATCGGCTTCGTCATCGGCCTGGGGATGATTTGCGGCGCGGCCGTGGTGGACCTGTCGCTGCTGGCGGTCCAGGCGGCGAAGCGCATCCGCGAGCGGGCCGCGACGAAGGACGAAGCGGCGGAGGAGTCCTGGAAGAAGGTCAACATCCCCCGGCTGCTGGCCTGGGTGGGCGTCTGGGGCGGCGCGACGCTGGTGGTGGGCACGCAGGTGCTGGACCAGCCCGTCGGCTGGCTCCTCTTCGGCATGCTGCTGGCCCTGCTGTTCGTGCTCATCAACGGAATCTCCTTCGGCATCACCGACCAGAACCCCATCTCCAGCGCCTTCGTCATCTCCGTGCTGATGATGTCCATGATGGGCCTGCGCGTCCCGCTGGTGGGCATGATGGCCGCCACCATCCTGCTCATCTCCACCTCGGTGGGCTGCGACATGCAGCAGGACCGCTCCACCGGCTGGCGCCTGGGCACCAACCGCGTCACCCAGTTCCGCTACCAGGTGCTGGGCGTCATCATGGGCGCGCTGCTGTGCGTGGGCCTGGCGCGCGTGTTCATGACGGCCTACCCGGCGCTCACCATCAACCAGTTGGACAACCCCAACGCAGAGGTGGGCCAGTGGGGCTCCGCGATGACGTACAAGCTGGTGGGCGCCATCCGCGACCTCGGCTCGCTGTCGCAGGCCGTCGTGAGCGCCCTGCTCCTCGGACTGGCCATCGGCTTCATCTACGAGCTGCTGCGCAAGGTGGTGCGAGGCAACGCGCGCTACCAGCGGTACGTGAAGGGCTCTCGCGCGGGCTTCGCCGTCGGCTGGACGGTGGACGCCCTCCTGCTGCCCAGCCCCTACGCGTCGTCGTTCGGCGGCTTCGTGGCGTTCCCGGTGTCGCTGTGGTTCGGCGCGGGAGGCATCGTGACGTCCGTCTGGAACACGTTCTCCAAGCGCGGGCAGCCAGCGGTGAGTGGCAGCCCGGGTGAAGGCGAGGCCCTCCCGGAGGACATGAGCACCATGTCCCTCATGGGCGGCGGCCTCATCGCCGGTGAGTCGCTGTTCTTCCTCATCGCCGGCCTCATCGGGCTCGCGTCGCTGTTGGCGTAGCAGCCCCTGCGCAGGCCCTCGCGGCGGCGCGGGGGCCGAGTTGACAATTCCCCGCGCCGCTCGCATCTTCTTCGCCGTGAGCTTCGTCATCACCACCACGACCACCGGCACCACGACTCGCTTCGGCGGGCGTGGAGCCGTGCGCGTCATGGGGTGAGCTGACGAACGCACGGTTCCCTGCCCCGCCTTCTCCGGCCGGGGCAACCGTGCGCTCGCTCAGCGCTCCGACCGGATGGCGTTTCACCCTTCCGAATCGGAGACGAAGCAATGCTCGACGAACACGACCACCGCGCGCTGGGCCAGCGCCTGGACCTCTTCCACCTGCAGGAAGAGGCCCCCGGCATGGTGTTCTGGCACCCGCGTGGACTGCTGCTGTACCGGCTGCTGGAGGAGCACGTCCGCCAGCGCATGCGGCGCGAGGGCTACCAGGAAGTCCGCACCCCACAGCTCTACGCGCAGCCCTTGTGGGAGCGCAGCGGCCACTGGGACAACTTCCGGGAGCACATGTTCCTGGTGGAGGACGGCGCGCGGCACCTGGGGGTGAAGCCGGTGAGCTGCCCCGGCCACATCGAGCTGGTGCAGCGCATGGCGCCCAGCTACCGGGACTTGCCGCTGCGCCTGGGCGAGTTCGGGCTGGTGCACCGCGCGGAGCCCGGCGGCGCGCTCCACGGCCTGTTCCGCCTGCGGCAGTTCACCCAGGATGACGGCCACATCTTCTGCGCCGAGCCGCAGGTGGTGCCGGAGGTCGTCCGCTTCGCCCGCTCGCTGAAGGACTTCTACGCGGGCTTCGGCTTCGACGACGTCCAGGTGGCCTTCTCCGGCCGGCCCGCGTCGCGCGCGGGGCGCGATGCGCTCTGGGACAAGGCCGAGTCCTGGCTCCTCCTGGCCGCGAAGGAAGCGGGGCTCCACTGCCACATGCAGCCGGGCGAGGGGGCCTTCTACGGGCCCAAGCTGGAGTTCGTCTTGAAGGACCGGCTGGGGCGCGCGTGGCAGTGCGGCACCATCCAGTTGGACCTCGTGCTGCCGGAGCGCTTCGACCTCCACTACATCGACGCCTCGGGGGCCCGCGTCCGTCCGGTGATGCTTCACCGCGCGCTGCTCGGCAGCCTGGAGCGCTTCATCGGCGTCCTGCTGGAGCACCACGGCGGCGCGCTGCCCGCATGGCTGGCGCCGCAACAGGTGGTGGTGGCCGCCGTGGGTGAAGGCGCGGTCGACTACGCCGAGCGCTTCGCCGCGAAGCTCCAGGCGGCGGGCTGCCGCGCCAGCGTGGACCGGCGGGGTGAGTCCCTGTCCCGCAAGGTCCTGGATGCCCACGCGGCGGGCGTCCCGTGGCTGGTGGTGGCGGGCGCACGGGAGGTGGCCGCGGGCAACGTCCGCCTGCGGCAACGAGCTGGCGCGCAGCGGGACGTCCCGTGGGAGGACGCGGCGGCGGAGCTCGTCGCCGCGTGTCGTCCGGCCCCGGACGCCTGAAGGTGACACCGGGGCGCGGGCGGTGAAGCGCGCCGCTCGCGCCCCGAGGCCTCAGCCCTGTTGGAGCCGCTCCAGCACCTCGCCCGCGTGCAGGACCTCCTCCGGCACCGTGGCCAGGTCGTCCAGGCTCAAGAGCCCCACCGGCCGCCGCTCGCCATCCACCACCACGAGGCGGCGCACCATCTTCTCCTCCATCGTCCGTTCCGCCACCTCGAGCGTCGCGTCCACGTCGCAGGTGATGACCGTGGCCGTCATCACCTCGCGCACGGGCGTGGTGTTCGGGTCCTGCCCCAGCGCCGCGGACCGCACCGCGATGTCCCGGTCCGTCAGCATGCCCACCAACTGCCCACCCTCCAGCACCGGCAGGGAGCCGATGTTGCACGTGCGCATCCGCAGCGCCGCGGCCCGGATGGGCTCACCTGCTTCGATGGTCTCCAGGTTCTTGGTCATCAGCTCGCCAATCCGCATTGCACGCTCCTTGCCTGGCATGACGCCCCTCCCCACCCTCGTTGAACCCCGGCGCCCCGTCGCTGCCTCCCAGATTACGCCTGTCCCTGGAGCGAGGCGCCGGACAGGCCTTCTCACACCTTGCCGCCCACCAGGCGCGACGCTGGGGCAGGATGCGCATCTGAAGTGCGCGTGGGCCCCGGTCCGGGCCCGGACAAGGAGCAGGAAGGCATGGTCGACAAGCTCACCCTCAGCGACGACGAGTGGCGCAAGCGCTTGAGCCCCCAGGAGTATGAAGTCCTCCGCCGCCACGGCACCGAGCGACCTGGCTCCGGGTGCTTCCTGGGCACGAAGACGCCGGGCACCTACGTGTGCGCGGGCTGCGGCAATCCCCTGTTCAAGGCGGGCACGAAGTTCGAGTCCGGCACGGGCTGGCCGTCCTTCACGCAGCCGGTGGTGGCCGACGCGGTGACGGAAATCCAGGACGTCTCACACGGAATGGTTCGCACCGAGGTCCGCTGTGCGCGCTGCGACGGGCACCTGGGCCACGTCTTCCCCGACGGGCCGCCGCCCACCGGCCTGCGCTACTGCATGAACTCGGTGTCCATGAAGCACGTCCCGGAGGGGCAGCCGCTGGAGTTGGTGAAGGCGTAGCCTCAACACGGAATGGGAGAGCGGGCCGGGTGATACGCCGGCCCTCCTCCCCGCCCGGTGCCCTCGCGGCGCTCAGCCCAGCCAGACGCGGGCGTTGCGGAACATGCGCATCCAGGGGCCGTCGTCGCCCCACTCGCGAGGCCGCCACGAGTGCTGCACGGAGCGGTGTACACGCTCCGGATGCGGCATGGTGATGGTGAAGCGCCCATCCCGCGTCGTCAGGCCGGCGATGCCGTGGGGTGAGCCATTGGGGTTGGCGGGATACGTCTCCGCCACCCGACCGTGGTTGTCCACCCAGCGCGTCGTCACCAGCCCCTGCCCGTTGACGCGGGCGGCGTCCTCCGTGCTGGGGAACTCCGCGCGGCCCTCGCCGTGCGAGGTGACGATGAGCATCCGGCTGCCTTCCATGCCCTGGTAGAAGAGCGATGGCGTCTTCGACACCTCCACCAGGGACAGGCGCGCCTCGTACTGCTCGGAGGCGTTGCGCACGAAGCGGGGGAAGTGCTCCGCGCCCGGGATGATGTCCTTGAGCTGCGACATCATCTGGCAGCCGTTGCACACGCCCAGGCCGAAGCTGTCCGGCCGCGCGAAGAAGGCGGCGAAGGCGTCCCGCGCGCGCGGGTTGAAGAGGATGGACTTCGCCCACCCGCCACCGGCCCCCAGCACGTCACCGTAGGAGAAGCCGCCACACGCCAGCACGCCCTTGAAACCTTCGAGCGACACCCGCCCCGACAGGACGTCGCTCATGTGGACATCCACCGCGGCGAAGCCCGCCCGCGTGAAGGCCGCGGCCATCTCCTGCTGGCTGTTGACGCCCTGCTCCCGCAACACGGCCACGCGAGGACGGGCCCCCTTCAAGATGAAGGGTGCGGCCACGTCCTGGGCCGGGTCGAACGTCAGCTTCGGCGAAAGTCCCGGGTCCGCGGCGTCACTCCTCGCGGCCGCCTCCTGGTCCGCACAGGTGGGGTTGTCGCGCAGCTTCTGAATCTCATGGCTGACGCGAGACCAGGTGCGTCGCAACGCCAACGTGTCCGCCGACAACAACGTGTCGTCCCCATGGCGCACGCGCACCTGCAACGCCGTCACCGGGCGGCCCAGCTCGTGGACGTCCCGCGACAAGCCCTGCTGCGCCAGCACCTCACGCACACGCGCCACGTCCGAGGCGCGCACCTGCACCACCGCGCCCAGCTCCTCATTGAAGAGGGCCGCCGTCACGTCACCGCCCAGCGGCGCCAGGTCCACGTCCAGACCACACCGGCCCGCGAAGGCCATCTCGCACAGCGTCGCCCAGAGGCCGCCGTCGGAGCGGTCGTGGTACGCCAGCAGCGCGCCGCTTTCGCTGAGCGCCTGCACCGAGGCGAAGAAGCCGCGCAGCAGCGCGGGGTCCTCCACGTCCGGGCTCTCCGGCCCCACCTGCCCGTGGACATGCGCCACCACGGAGCCGCCCAGGCGCTGCTTCCCGCGCGCCAGGTCGATGAAGAGCAGCCGCGTGTCGGCCGCCACGTCCACGAGCTGCGGCGTCAGGGACTTGCGCACGTCCAACACCGGCGCGAACGCGGAGATGATGAGCGACACCGGCGACGTCACGGCCTTGCGGGCGCCGCCCTCCTCCCAGACGGTGCGCATGGACATGGAGTCCTTGCCCACGGGGATGGTGAGGCCCAGCGCGGGGCACAGCTCCATGCCCACCGTGTGGACGGCGGCGTAGAGGCTGGCGTCCTCGCCCGGGCTGCCCGCCGCGGCCATCCAGTTGGCGGACAGCTTCACGTCGGACAGCTTGCCGATGCGGGCCGCGGCGATGTTGGTGAGCGCCTCGCCCACCGCCATGCGCGCCGAGGCCGCCGCGTCGATGAGGGCCAGCGGCGTGCGCTCGCCCATGGCCATGGCCTCACCTGTGGTGCTCGTCACGGTGGACAGCGTCACCGCGCAGTCCGCCACCGGCACCTGCCAGGGGCCCACCATCTGGTCCCGGCTGCTGAGCCCGGACACGGTGCGGTCGCCGATGGTGATGAGGAAGCTCTTGTCCGCCACCGTGGGGTGGCTCAACACGCGCTCCGCCAGCACCGCCAGCGAGCCATCCAACGTCAGCGGCGCGAACGACACCGGGCGCGACGTCACGTCGCGGTGCATGCGCGGCGCCTTGCCGAACAGCACGTCCATGGGCAGGTCGATGGGCGCGTTGCCGAACTGCGTGTCCGACAGCGTCAGCGTCTGCTCGGCGGTGGCGTCACCCAGCACGGAGAAGGGCGCGCGCTCCCGCTCGCACAGCGCGGCGAAGCGGGCCAGGTCCTCCGGCGCGACGCCCAGCACGTAGCGCTCCTGCGCCTCATTGCACCAGATTTCGACCGGCGACATGCCCGGCTCGGCGTTGGGCACCGCGCGCAGCGCCAGGCGCCCACCCAGGTCGTTGTCGTGCGCCAGCTCCGGCACCGCGTTGGACAAGCCGCCGGCGCCCACGTCGTGGATGGAGCGGATGGGGTTCTTGTCGCCCAGCGCCCAGCAGCCGTCGATGACCTCCTGACAGCGCCGCTCCATCTCCGCGTTGTCCCGCTGCACGGAGGCGAAGTCGAGGTCCGCCGCGCTCGCGCCCTGTGCCATGGAGGACGCCGCGCCACCGCCCAGGCCGATGAGCATCGCGGGCCCGCCCAGGACGATGAGCTTGTCGCCCGGCTGCAAGCGCCCCTTCTTCACGTGCGGCGCGCGGATGTTGCCCAGGCCACCGGCGATCATGATGGGCTTGTGGTAGCCGCGCACCTCCACGCCAGCGGGCGTGGGGACCTGCACCTCGTAGCTGCGGAAGTAGCCCGTGAGGTTCGGCCGGCCGAACTCGTTGTTGAAGGCCGCGCCGCCCAGCGGGCCGTCCACCATGATGTCCAGCGCGGAGACGATGCGGTCCGGCTTGCCGTAGGGCTGCTCCCAGGGCCGCTCGAAGCCGGGGATGCGCAGGTGGCTCACACTGAAGCCGGTGAGACCCGCCTTGGGACGGGCGCCACGGCCGGTGGCCCCCTCATCGCGAATCTCGCCGCCCGCGCCAGTGGCGGCGCCCGGGTACGGGGAGATGGCCGTCGGGTGGTTGTGCGTCTCCACCTTGATCATGATGTGGGCCGGCTCGCGCACGGAGCCCCACTCACCGGTTTCAGGGGATGGGAAGAAGCGGTCCACCTCAAAGCCTTCGATGACGGCCGCGTTGTCCTTGTACGCGCCGAGCACGCCTTCCGGGTGCTGGACGTAGGTGTTCTTGATGGCCTGGAAGAGCGAGCGCTCCCGCGGCTCGCCGTCGATGCTCCAGCTCGCGTTGAAGATCTTGTGCCGGCAGTGCTCGCTGTTGGCCTGCGCGAACATCATCAGCTCGACGTCGGTGGGGTTGCGCTTCAGCTCGGTGAAGCGCGCCACCAGGTAGTCCATCTCGTCGTCGGCAAGGGCCAGGCCCAGCTCGCGGTTGGCGCTCACCAACGCCGCGCGGCCTCCGCCCAGCACGTCCACCGTCGTGAAGGGCCGGGGCGTGTGCCCGGCGAACAGGATGGCCGCGTCCTCCAGACGCCCCACCACCGCCTGTGTCATCCGGTCATGCAGCACCGGCTTCAGGTGCTCCAGCTCCGCGTCCCGCAGCGCCTGCCCGTCGGGGCCCGCGAGGAAGAAGGCGGTGCCGCGCTCCATGCGCCGCACGCGCTCGCCCAGGCCGCAGTTGTGGGCAATGTCCGTGGCCTTGGAGGACCACGGGGAGATGGTGCCCGGCCGAGGCAGCACCAGCAGCAGGCTGCCGGCGCGCGCGCCCGTGGCCACGCGAGGCCCGTAGTCGAGCAGGCGGCCCAGGGTGGTCAGGTCCGCCTCCGAGAGGGGCACCGGCGCGTCGATGAGGTGCACGAACTCCGCATAGATGGACGAAACGGAGGGCACCCGCTCGCGGCACTGGGCCACGAGCTTGGCGAGCCTGAAGTCAGAAAGGGCCGGAGCCCCACGCAGGGTGTGCATGCTGGACATGGGTCGAGGTCGTGGCTCTGGGTAACAGCGGGGCCGTCCTTATCACCGTGCGTCGGCCCGGCGCGTGAAGAGTTCACGCCGGGACGCCTGCCGGACGTGCGGGCAGGAGCCACGGTAGGTGTCAGCCGCACGTCAGAGCCTGCGCAGCGCTCGCGACAAAGCGGGAAGCACCGCCAACGGCCTCATCGGTCCCCCAGGGCCACCCCGAGCCCCAGGCACCAGGAGAACCCATGCGCCCACGTCACGCCGGGGGGACGCAGGCCCTGGTAGAGCACCTCCGTGCTGGCGACGAAGTTCGCGCCCAGCGGTACGTGCGCGCGCAGCCCCACCGGAACCCCCAGGCGCGTGCCACCGCCCTCCCACGCGCGCAGCCCCACGCCCGCGGAGGCACGCACGTCCACGCCGAAGGCATAGCTCGGCCGCCAGGCGATGAGCGGCGGAGACAGGACCGCGAAGGCCCAGCCCCCCACGGGCCTGGACCGAAGCGCCGCGCCGCCCTCCAACCCGCGCGTCCAGTCCACCGACAGCCCCAGGCCATGAGGCAGCGGGAGCGAGCCCCGCAGGCCCGCGACGGGCGCGGCGCCGAGCGCATCGGAATAGATTCCGCCCAGCAACTCCAACGACAGCTCGGGCGAAGGCTGGAAGCCGCGCAGCGCGACGAACGCCGCATCCGGAGCCGTCACCTCCCCGAAGCGCTCCGCCGCCCACGCCAGGAACGCGCCGGAGTACGCCACCGCCGAGGCCACTCGCGCATCCATGAAAACCGCCGACGCTTCGGGAGGAATGCGCCGCACCCGCCCCTTCCACCGCACCTCGCCGAGGCCGAAGGCGTTGCCCACCGGGCCATAGCCACCAAAGGCGCCCGGTGACGCCGCGTCGGGCTCGGACCAGAAGGCGCTCCAGGGCAGCACGTCCCCCGCTTCCGTCGCCAGGGACTCGGTCCTGACGGCCTCCAGCGTCTCCCGTGCGAGCGCCCGCTGCGCGTCCGTCCCGGACATCGGCGGCACCTCGCGACGAGGCAGGCGGCCCAGCGAGGCGCGGGCGCCGTATCGCTCGAAGCGGTCCGTGAGCCCGTGGTTCACCGGAACGACGTGGGGCGGAGACGCCATGTCCTGGAGATGGTGGGCCAGGTGGCCGGCGCGGTCCCAGGCACGCGGCAGGTCGCCGTTGCGCGCCGCCTCCAAGGCGTCCTCCCAGAGCGCACGCACCCGCTCCTCGGAGCCTCGCCGCAGCGCGGAGGAGAGCGCCCCTTCCGGCCGATAGAAGTGGTGCCAGCCCGTCCATTTCACGTGGAGGTTCAGGTCCTCTGCGGTGGCGCCATGCACCACGGAGTCCCGGTGGGCCTCCAACTCCGCCTGGGCCCCCGCGGCCACCGCCGCGTCGAGCGCGGCCTCCGTCAGCGCGCGGTGGTCCTGGACCGTGAAGGCCTCCGCTCGAAGCGGGAAGGCCCCACACAGCAGCACGGCCAGCAGGAGTCTCCAGGGCATCGGACGGCGCATCGCAGGAGCCAGCAACCTTCACGGTACACAGCACGTTCCACCCGGGAACAACCGCCGCACAGGATGCCTCCTCAGCAGGCGTGCGCTCGCGCCGCTATGCAGCTTCGCGCTCCGGGGCCTCCGGGGGCGGCGCCTCCAACGTCGCCAGGTGGGCCCTGGCCAGCGCGAGGTTGTCGTTGTCCAGCGGGTGGAAGGAGGGACGCAGGTACTCCCGCAAGCCCCGCCCCAGCACGCGGAACAGCACCGGGTCCTTCCGGTGGGCGCGCCACAGCTCGCGCAGCAGCCCCGTCCACCCCAGCCCGCGCTCCTGGCGCAGCAACGTCACCGTGGCGGCGAACCACAGGACGAAGAGGGACACCCCGCCCAGCACCATGCCCAGCACGCGCAGCCCATAGCCCGGCGCCACCTGCCGTAGCACGTCGAAGGCCACCGCCTTGTGCTCAATCTCCTCGGCGGCATGCCACTCGATGAGGTCGCGCATCGCCGGGTGGCCGTCCGCGAACACGCCCAGCGTCAGCGTGTTCTCGCCCATCAGCGCCGTGTAGTGCTCCAGCGCGGCGGTGATGGACAGCCGCAGCGACGGCGGGAGCTTCGCGTCGATGACGCCCCAGAGGAATGAGTCGTACCACCGCATGAAGCGGTGGAGGTCGTAGCCCTGGGACTCCAGCAGCTCGATGTAGTCCTGGTGCTCGCGCGCGTGCTGGCCTTCCTGCGCGAAGAAGGCCTTCACCTGCGCGCGCAGCGCGGGCGTGTCCGCCAGCCGCGGCATGTAGTGGTTGACGCTGCGCACGAAGAACCGCTCGCCCTGGGGGAAGAGCAGGTTGAGCCCGTTCCACAGGTGCGTGGTGCCAGGGCCGTTGGGGTGCCAGATACGCGGGAAGCTCGCGTCGAAGGGGAACTGGAGGTGCGGTCGCGGCCGGATGCGTCCGGGGTCGTGGGGGGAGACCATGGGGAGCTCTCGTGACGGAAGACCAGGGAGGTTCAAGGAAGTGCCGGACGTCGCGGATGGAGCCTGCTGGCGGCCTCCGCGACGAGCACGTCCCGGAAGGACAGCAGCTGCTCGCGCGTGCCCAGGGCACCACTGCCCGCGAGCGCCGCGAAGTAGCGCTTGCGCACGCCCGAGGGCGTCGCGTGGAGGACCTCCGTCACGCAGAGGGCCACGCCGCCCCCCACGGCACACAGCGGCCGCATCGTGTTGAAGAAGAGCGGGGGGTGCCGCGCCAGCGCTTCATCATCGTCGACCTCCAAGGTGATTTTGGACAACAGGGCGTTGCCGCCCAGGGCGGCGGGCACCTGCCGCAGCAAGGGCGTGAAGGCGAAGCCGTGCGTGGTGAGCGAGGGCATCCACCACGGCAGCGCGGGTGAGTACAGCGTGGAGAAGATGTCCTCCAGCACGCCGCCGCCTCGCCGCGTCTGCTCCAGCAGGTGCGCGACGTGCGCGGGCGTCATCGGCCCCGTGCGCGTCCGCGAGGGCACCACCGCGATACCAATGCGCCGCCACTTCCGCGCCACGGCGTGCGGCGACGCGGGCAGCACCGGCACCAGCAGCGTGGGATTGTCGACGGGGAACACGCCCTCGCCGGCCCGCTGAACCGACTGGAGCATCGCGCAGGTGAGGTTCCGGAAGTCGAGCCCCTCCGGCAACTCCACGCGCAGCAGCGGCGACGGCTCCTCGGGGCCGGTGAGCCACTCGCCCGGCGCCGCGCGGGCGTCCCGGCGCGGCAACCCCTTCGAGGCGGCCAGCGAGAGCTCGGCCATCGCGGTGCCATCCATCACCAGGTGGTCGAAGCTCAGCTCCAGCGCGCCCGTCGCCGCGTCCACGCGCGCACCGAACCAGGCGCTCGACGTCAGCAGATGGGACGTCCAGGCGCTGTCGCCTCGCGAGGCGCGGTCCACCAGCACTTGCGGGAACAACCCATCCCGGCGTGCCTCCGCCAGCGTGCGGCTGGGCGTGCGCGCCAGCAACGCCGCCACCGCCTCATGCGTCAGCGCCGCGTCGTCCAGGGACATCCGCACCACCCGGACCCCACCATCCTCACAGGTGACGGCGGCGGTGAGGACGTCCTCGTCTTGAGCGCGTTGGCGTGCGTCGGCGCCCTCCCGGCCCAGGCGCGCCACCCAGACGTCCAGGGGCTGGTTCTGCCGGCGCACGCCGCGGATGTCTCGGTACCAGCGCGCCACACCCGCCAGCAGCACCGGCGCCCACGCCCCGCCTGCCGTGTCCACGCCCAGCGGCTGCACCGTCACCATGATGCGGCGCGAGCGGGGCTCGGTCGTCAAGAACTGCTCCCACGTCGTCAACGCGGGCACCACCTGCGTCGGCTGTCGCGCCGGGAACGCACGCCGCCACCCGTCGCAGAAGCGCACGAGCCCGCTGATGGCGTGACGCGCCACCGGATGCAGGTGCGGGAACTGATGCGTCAACGCCGCATGCACGCGTCCCACGACGCCAACGTCCTGGGCTTCAACCGGAAACGGGAGGGGACCGGATCCGTCCATGGCACACCTCCGGGTGGTCAACGGGGGATGACCCACGGCATTGGCTCCGTAGCCTACCGGACATGCCACCTGTACCGTCAGGCCATCGCGCGATTTCACTGACAGCCATGCTTTTTGGCCTGCCTGCGCGGGTGGAACACGACTCAGCGAACGGGCCCCGTCGCGGCGCCCATGAGAAGCGCGCGCAGCGGGCGTGACACGCCGCGCAGCAGTCAGGACGGAATCTTGGCGCGGCGCCCCACGGAGGCAGGCAGAATGTCTGCCATTGAATGCAAGCGAGCCAGCACCCCTGCGTTCACCCCAGGCGCCTCCTGGTATTGTTTGACATCCCGACATTCCCGCGCACTCCCGCCCGAGGTGTCGGCGCCAGGAGCATCCATGTCCCTCGTCCGCCGTCCCTTCGCCTGGAGTGCCGCCCTGTTGCTGACGTTCGCGACCGTCGCGACCGCCGACCCCGTCCGCTCCGGGCCCGAGGCGCACTGTGAGAACAGCGCGAGCGCCGAGTCCTCGCTGGCCATCTGTTTTCAGTCCTTCTGTGACGAGGACTGGCAGTGCGCGAACGCGTGTCCCAGCGCGCAGACGGCCGCCTGCGTGAACTCCGTGTGCGAGTACACCTATCAAACGGGTGGCGGCGGCGGTCCGGGTGGCCCTTTCTGCCCGCCAATGCTGTGTGCGGATGACTACCACTGTCAGTGCGGCGACCGTCAGGGCTACTGCGGCATCGACTCCATCTGCTACTTCTAGGCCGCGCGACGCGTCGCTCCGCTCGTCAGGCTCCGGGGAGAAGACCCGCGCCGGGGAGGCTGGCGTGTCGGTGGACACCTCCCCGGAGCCGCCATGACACGCCTGCTCGACAGCCTTCCCCTGCTCTACCGCGACCTGCTCCCTGACTTCTTCCGGCAGGACGTCCCAGAGGAGCGCAAGGCCACCTGTTCGAACTGCGCCATGTGCCAGGACACCGCGCAGGGCGCCGTCGCCTCCGTGGACGGCGTGAGCCGCATGTTCCGGCCGGACACCAAGTGCTGCACCTACTCACCGCGCCTGCCCAACTACCTGGTGGGCGCGCTGCTGTCCGATGACCGCCCCGAGCTGGCCGAGGGCCGGCGCCGCATGGAGGCGAAGGTCGCCAGCCGCGTGGGCGTCACGCCGCAGTGGGTGAAGCCGCCCGCCAAGTTCCAGTTCCTCTACAAGAACAGCCACCAGTTCTTCGGCCGGGCCGCGTCCCTGCGCTGCGGCTACTTCTCCGCGGACAGCGGCGGCTGCACCATCTGGCCCTACCGCGAAGCCGTCTGCTCCACCTTCTTCTGCAAGTACGTGGCGGGCGCGGACGGCCGCAAGTTCTGGATGTCCCTCAAGACGTACCTGACGCTGGCCGAAATCCAGCTGTCGCGCTGGACGGCGCTCCAGCTCCTCCCCGACTACGTGCTGTCCGGCAGGGACCGCGCGGAGACGCAGCCCGGGCCGCTCACCGTGGAGGACCTGGATGACACCGCACCGCCCGCCAAGGCCTACGCGGCGCTGTGGCAAGGTTACGAAGGCCTCGAGCTCGACTACTTCCGGGAGTGCTACCGCCTGGTGAAGGCGCTGCCCCCGGACGGCGTGGAGAAGCTGCTGGGCCTGGATGGCACCATCGAGCTGAAGACGCTGGAGAAGCTCCACCACACCGCCGTGGCGCCCCAGCTGCCGCGCACGCTCATGCTCAACCCCGATGCCACCGTGCAGTGGATGCAGGACGGCAGCGTGGCCCTGGGCGCCTACAGCGAATACGACGCCGTGGCCCTGCCCGGCGAGGCCTATGGCCTGCTGGTCGACTTCACCGGGCGCGAGCCCGTGGACGCCGTGCGCCAGCACCTGCGCGAGCACAAGCAGGCGGACCTGTCCGAGGACGTCCTGCTGGAGCTGTACCGGCACCGCATCCTCGTGGAGGCGTGAGGCAGGCGTCCGGCTACGACTGCTGGGACAGCGCGCCCAGCTCGCGCAGCATGCGGACGGAGACCTGGGCGTTGCGCCACGCGAAGACCGTCTCGGACAGGTGGTCCGCCATCCACGAGCAGAAGCCCGGGTCTCCGGCGCCCAGCCACGCGGCGGACTCGGACAGCTCCGTCTCGGCGGCTTCCCACGCGCGCCGGTAGGCGCTGGCCGCGGTCATCAGCTCGGACAGGGAGTGGGTGAACGCGTCCAGGGCCGCGCGCAGCTCCAGTGGCGCGCCCGGCTCACCCCGGCGGGAATCGCGCAGCCGCCCCAGATGAACCAGGAGCCCTTGCTCCAGCGCGGCGGCGGTCCCCAGCCGCGCCTGGGCGCCGTGGAGCAGGACCTGGAGGTCCTCGCCCAACTCATGCAGCAGCTCCTCGTTGGAGCGCGCCACCGGGCGTCCCAGCCTCGTACACACCGCCTGCCACAGGCTGCTGTACCCCAGGAGCTCCGCCACGCCGCGGCGCACGTGAGGCGGGACACGGTCCAGGAACTCGAGCGCGCATTGACGGGCGGACATGGCCAGGGGGCCCGCGCCCGGACCCGCCTTCGCGCACTTCAGCACCCGCCAGGCCCACTGGAGCGTCGTCTCCGTTGAGCGGAAGAGGGCTTCACAGCCCGCGCTCAGCGTCCCCGCGTGGCTGGCGTCCATCAGCGAGGAGGAGGAGGTCGCGGGCACGGTCCGGGCTTCCTCGCCGGCGACCTGCTCCGGGCGTGAATCACGTTCCGATGAACCGCGGTCCGGCGACATGCTCCGCCTCCCCAAACGCGACGAGCCAACCCCAGGTATCGCATGCCATGCGCGCAAGCTCCAGCACCCCGCCAGGGGCGGGTTCAGGGCGCCGCGCGGGGCCTGAGGCAGTCGCGGTTTTCTGGAGCTGCGAGCCGGTGTCGGGTCGCACGGTTTGAGAAAAGTCCGGCCGGGCGCCTGGAACGAGGCGCCCGGCCGACGTGCATCCGCGCGGCGCGCCCTCAGTGAAGGGTGCGCTTGAGACGACTGAGCCGCTCATGCGTCCGCTTCTGCGCGGGAATCAACTCCGTCCGCACGAAGCGGCGGGCCTCGCCATGCACCTGGTCCGCGTCGCGCTGGTAGTCGGCGAGGCCATGGTCCTCGCCCTCCTCCAGCGCCTGGATGGCGGACTTCTCGCCCAGGATGTCCGCGCCGCCCTGGACCAGCTTGGCGAAGGTGCCCCAGATGCCAGAGCCCTCCGCGGGCTCACCGCCCATCCTCAGGATGCGCTCTCGAATCTCCTCGACCCGGTGCTCGTGGTCTTGCTGGCAGTACTCCAGCGCGTCACGGGCCAGTCCGTCGGAGACGTGCCCGATTGCCTGACGATAGGTCTCCACGGCGGAGATTTCGCCGCGCAGGAACGAGTTGAGCGTCTCGACGTCCTTGTTGGTGCTCGCCATCAATGACCTCCATGGGTGACAGGTGAATGCGGCTTGCCGCAAAGGTGATGCCCGTTGCCGCATGGGCAACGAGCGCCCGCCTCCCCGCCTCCTTCCCACGTCCACGCGGACGTTCACCCCACGGCGCCCGGCCACGCCCCCCAGGCGGGCGGACGAGCGACCGTCCCCCTCGGGCAAGCCCAGGCCCGCACACCACCTTGAGGAGGACCGGTTGACGCGCGCATGAGACAGCCGCTAGCGTAGGTCTTCGCGATGACGCACTCCCACACACCGACCGCCGCGCCGTTTGCCAGCCGCTGCTGTCTGTCGTGTGCTTGTTGTCGTCAGCCGGCCCTGGGTTGTTGACGCGCATACGGGAAGCCCTTCCAAGCCTCCCTCCTCGCGCTCCTCCCGGCCCGGTCTCCTCTCCCAGGAACCGGGCCGTTTTCGTTTCCGCTCCCAGCCCCGCACCGCTCGCCCATGTCCTTTACCGCCACCGACGCCCGTGTCCCCCACGCTCCCGCGCTCCCCGCCGGGTGTGATGACGCCTGCGCCATGGGCGGCGCGTGCTGTCTGTGCTGTGCGTGTCCCGAGTGTCCGCCTTCAGGCGGGTGCCGAGCATCGAGAAGCGTGTAGCGCGTCCTTCTCGAACCTTCTTGCTCGTGCGGCCCGCCCTCGAAAGAGGCGGGCCTTTTCTTTTTCCGGAGTCACCATGTCCCCCCCGCTGCCCCATGCCTCGGCCCTGCTCGCCGAAGCCTCTGTTGTGAAGGACGCCCCCGCGCAGGACCTCCTCGCCTGGGCCGAGCGCCGCTTCGGCGCGCGCGCGGCCATCGCCTCCAGCTTCGGCGTGGAGGACATGGTCCTCATCGACCTGGCGCGCCAGCACGCGCCCAGCCTGCGCCTCTTCACGCTCGACACCGGACGCCTGCCCCCGGAGACCTACGAGCTCATGGAGGTGGTCCGGAAGCGCTACGGCGTCACCGTGGAGACGTACTTCCCGGAGCGCGCGCGCGTGGAGGCGCTGGAGTCCACGCAGGGCTACTTCTCCTTCCGCCAGAGCCTGGCGGCGCGCAAGGCGTGCTGCGCCATCCGCAAGGTGGAGCCCCTGGCGCGCGCGCTCGCGGGCCAACAGGCGTGGGTGACGGGGCTGCGCCGCGAGCAGTCCGTCACCCGCACCGACGTGGCGACGCTGGAGGTGGACAGCGCGCATGGGCTGCTCAAGCTCAACCCGCTGGCCACGTGGAGCAGCCGGGACATCTGGGCCTACGTCCGGGCGAACGGCGTGCCCTACAACGCGCTCCATGACCGCGGCTACCCTTCCATCGGCTGCGCGCCCTGCACGCGCGCGGTGAAGCCCTACGAAGACGAGCGCGCGGGCCGCTGGTGGTGGGAGTCCGCGGAGAACCGCGAGTGCGGCCTCCACCCGGTCCGATGACGCGCGCCATGCCTTCACACGTCATGGACTATCCCGTGTGCCTCCGGCTCGAGGGCCGCTCCGTCCTGCTGGTGGGCGGCGGCGCCATCGCGGAGGGCCGTGCCATCGCGGTGCTCGACGCCGGCGCGCGGCTGCGCGTCATCGCGCCGGAGGCCACCGCCACGCTGCGCCGGCTCGCGGCCGACGGACGCCTGGAGTGGCTGCCCCGGCCCTACGCGGCCGGCGACGTGCGCGGCCATCACCTGGTGCTCGCGGCCACGGACGACGCGGCCGTGAGCCGGCAGGTGGCCACCGAAGCCCGAACCCTGGGCCTGTGGGTCAACACCGCGGACGAACCCGCGCTGTGTGACTTCACCCTGCCCTCCGTCGGCAGGCGCGGCCCCATCACCGTCGCCGTGTCCTCCGCGGGGCGGGCCCCCGCGCTCGCCAGCCACCTGCGCAAGACGCTCACCGCCCAGGTGACGCGACACCACGTCTGGCTGGCGCGACTCAGCGGCTGGCTTCGCGAGCACCTGCCCCGAGGCGCGGGGCGCCAGCGGCTGCTGAAGCAGGTGGCGGTGGGAGACATCGGCGCGCTGCTGCAGCGGGGCGAGCGCAAGGCCGCCTGGACGCAGCTCCGCGCGGAGCTGAAGCACTTGAAGATTCCTGGAGAGACACCATGAGAGAGCAGACGAGAGGCCGCGTGTTCCTGGTCGGCGCGGGCCCGGGAGACCCAGAGCTGTTGACCTTGCGCGCCGCGCGCGTGCTCAGGGAGGCGGACACCGTCGTCCACGACCGGCTGGTCCACCCCGGGGTGCTCGAGCATGCCAGGCCCCACGCCCGGCTCATCTACGTGGGAAAGGAGGGCGGCGGCGACTCCGTGAGCCAGGAGGAGATTCACGCCGTCCTCATCGCCCAGGCGCTGCTGGGGCGCCGCGTGGTGCGGCTCAAGGGTGGTGACTCCTTCGTCTTCGGCCGCGGCGGCGAGGAGGCGCTCGCGCTGGAGGAAGCGGGCATCCCCTATGAAGTCGTGCCGGGCCTCACCGCCGGGACGGCCGTGCCCGCGACGGCGGCCATCCCCGTCACGCACCGAGGCATCTCCGGCGCGGTGACGTTCGCCACCGCGTACCGGGGCGGCAGCGCGCCGGACTGGGACTTCCTTGCGAAGGCCCAGACGCTGGTCCTCTACATGGCGGGGAGCCGGCTGGAGGAGACGGTGCGCGCATTGGTCGGCGCGGGGCGCTCCGCGGCCACTCCGGCCGCCGTGGTGGAGGCGGGGACCTGGGAGCATCAACGGGTGGTGGAGGCGCCGCTGCGCCACATCGCCCAGGCGGTGACGCGGGACGGGCTCGGCTCGCCGTCGCTGCTCATCGTGGGCGAGGTCGTATCGTTGCGCGCGCGCCTGCCTTCACTGGTGGCGCAGGGAACCTTGGAGCATGGACACACGCCAGCGCGCGTGGCGGAGGGCGGTCATGAGTGAGCACACGTTCGCGCGGGCGTCCCACCTGTCGGAGCTGGAGGCGGAGAGCATCCACATCCTCCGGGAGACGGTGGCCGAGTTCGCCAACCCGGTGATGCTCTACAGCATCGGCAAGGACTCCCAGGTCCTGCTGCACCTGGCGCGCAAGGCCTTCCACCCCGCGCCCCTGCCCTTCCCGCTGCTCCACGTGGACACCACCTGGAAGTTCCGGGACATGTATGCGTTCCGGGACGCCTTCGTGGCGCGCCACGGCCTGCGCCTCATCGTCCACCAGAACCAGCGCGCGCTGGCCGAGGGCATCAACCCCTTCGACCACGGCAGCCAGAAGTACACCCACGCGATGAAGACGCAGTCGCTGCTGGAGGCGCTGGCGAAGCATGGCTTCGACGCGGCCTTCGGCGGCGCGCGGCGCGACGAGGAGAAGTCCCGCGCCAAGGAGCGGGTGTTCTCCTTCCGGGACAGGCATGGCCAGTGGGACCCGCGCCGCCAGCGGCCGGAGGTGTGGAACCTCTTCAACGGCCGCGTCGACGCGGGCGAGAGCATGCGCGTCTTCCCGCTGTCCAACTGGACGGAGCTGGACGTGTGGCACTACGTGCTGCGCGAGCGCATCCCCGTGGTGCCGCTCTACTTCGCGGCGGAGCGCCCGGTGATTGACCGGGGCGGCACGCTGCTCATGGTGGATGACGAGCGCATGCGGCTGCGGCCCGGCGAGAAACCCGAGCTGCGGCGCGTGCGGTTCCGAACGCTGGGCTGCTACCCGCTCAGCGGCGCCATCGAGTCCTCCGCCACCACGGTGGAGACCGTCATCCACGAGATGGTGAACGCCCGCCAGTCCGAGCGACAGGGCCGGCTCATCGACCACGACGAAGAGGGCTCCATGGAGCTCAAGAAGCGCGAGGGCTACTTCTAATGGACACCGGCTTGCAGCAGATGCTCGACCAGCACTCCGCCCGGGAGCTGCTCCGGCTCGTCGTGGTCGGCTCCGTGGATGACGGGAAGTCCACCCTCATCGGCAGGCTCCTCTACGAGTGCGACGGGCTCTTCGAGGACCAGATCTCCGCCGTGCGGAAGGCCAGCGCGAAGCGGGCCGCCGCCGCCGCGGCCGTGCCCTCCCAGGTGCTGGCCCAGGGCCTGAAGGCCGCGGCCGGCGCCGACGAGGAGGAGCTGGACTTCTCCCTCTTCACGGACGGCCTGCGCGCCGAGCGCGAGCAGGGCATCACCATCGACGTCGCCTACCGCTACCTGAGCACCCCGCGGCGCAAGGTCATCGTCGCGGACACGCCGGGCCACATCCAGTACACGCGCAACATGGCCACCGGCGCCTCCACGGCGGACGCGGCGGTCATCCTGGTGGACGCGCGGCTGGGCGTGCTGCCGCAGACGCGCCGCCACGCGTACATCGCCTCGCTGCTGGGCATCCCCTACCTGGCCGTGGTGGTGAACAAGATGGACCTCACGGGCTTCGACCGGGACGCCTTCGAGCGCATCGGCACCGAACTGGTGGACTTCGCCCACGCGCTCGGCTTCGAGGGCGTGCGGCTCTTTCCCGTCAGCGCCAGCCGCGGGGACAACATCACCCGGCCCAGCGCCCGCACGCCCTGGCACGAAGGCGGCACGCTGCTCGCGTGGCTGGAGTCGCTGCCCCACCAGCGACGGCAGGACGACGCGCCCTTCCGCTTCCCCGTCCAGTACGTGCTCCGGCCCCACCAGGACTACCGCGGGCTGGCGGGACAGATTGCCTCCGGCACCGTCCGCGTCGGCGATGAAATCCAGGTCCATCCCTCCGGGCGGCGCACGCGCGTGGCGGGCATCGACACCTTCGATGGACCGCTGGAGGAGGCCGCGTCCCCCGCGTCCGTCACGCTGAGGCTCGCGGACGAAGTGGACGCCAGCCGAGGCGACATGCTGGCCCACGTGGCGCAGCCGCCGCTGTCGCTCCACCAGCTCGACGCGATGCTCGTGTGGTTCGGGGAGCAGCCGCTGGACTGCTCGCGCCGCTACCTGGTGAAGCAGGCCTCACGCACCGCGCCCGCGCACATCGAGCGGGTGCTGTGGCGCAAGGAGCTGGCGGACCTGTCCGAGCAGCCCGCCGAGTCCCTGTCGCTCAACGACATCGGCCGGGTGCGGGTGGTGTGCCGTCGGCCGCTGCTGACGGACACGTACCGCGACAACCGCCGCACGGGCGCCTTCATCGTCATCGACGCGCTCACCCACGACACGGTGGGGGCGGGCATGGTCCTGGGGCCGGTGGAGGACTCCGCGCGGGGCGATGTAGCCGCCTCGCTCGTCACGCAGCCCGAGCGGCGGGGACGACTGGGCCAGCCCGGCGCCATCGTCCTGCTGCCCGCCACGCCGGACGCGGGCTCACGCGCATTCCAGTTGGAGCGCCGGCTGTTCGACCTGGGCTGGCATGTCGCCACCGCCCCCGGTGACGTGGAGGTGGCGCTGGCGCTCGCTGCGGCGGGACTGGTGGCCCTGGTCCACAGCGACACGCCCCAGACGCGCCGGGCCCTGCGCGAGGAGGCCCGCGACGCTGGCGCCGCGTGGCTGGAGCTGGAAGCCAGCGAAGACCTGGAGCAACACCTCGGCCAAATCCTCACCCTCCGGGAGGCCGCACGATGAGCGCATCCCCTGCCACCCATGCGCCCCCGTTCATCAACGCGCTGCTGGGTGAGGACAAGAGCGCCCTGCTGCTCAAGCTCGTGGAGGGGATGGACACCTCCGCCCTGCACTGGCTGAGCGGCTACACCGCGGGCCTGGCCGTCCGTGCGCCCCAGGCCACCGTCATCCCCGTGACGCCCGCGCCCGTGGCCGCGCCCGCCGCTCCCTTCACCATCATCTACGGGACGCAGACGGGAAACAGCCGCCTCCTGGCCGAGCGCCTCAAGCACCAGGTGGAGTCCGCCGGGCTCGCCGCGCGGCTGTTCCGGGCCAGCGACTATCCGGTGCGGGAGCTGGCCAAGGAGAAGCTGCTCTGCGTGGTCATCAGCACCCAGGGAGACGGCGACCCGCCGGACGATGCGCGGGGCTTCTGTGAGTTCATCCTCGGCAAGCGCGCGCCTCGCGTGGAGGGGCTGCGCTACGCCGTGCTCGGGCTGGGAGACTCCAGCTACCCGCGCTTCTGCGAAGTGGGCAGGCTGCTCGACATCCGCTTCGCGGAGCTGGGCGCCAGCCGGCTGTTGGAGCGCGCCGACTGCGACGTGGACTTCGAGCCCGTGGCCAAGGGCTGGCTCGACCAGGCCTTCACCCTGGCGCGCGAAGCATTGACTCCGCGGGCGGCGGTGACGGCCACCGTCGTGCCGCTGCGGGAGCCGCACGCCGCGCCCGCGTTCACCAAGGAAGCGCCCTACACCGCGGAGGTGCTGCTCAACCAGCGCATCACCGCGCGCGGCGCGCTCAAGGACGTGCGGCACGTGGAGCTGTCGCTCGCGGGCTCCGGGTTGGAGTACGCCCCTGGCGACGCGCTGGGGGTGTGGCCCCACAATCCGCCGGAGCTGGTGGCGTCCTTCCTGTCCGAGCTGCGCCTGGACGGCGAAGCGCCTGTCACGCGCGAGGGCCGCACGCTCCCGCTGGCGCGCTGGCTGAGCGACGAGCTGGAAATCACGAAGCTCAACCGCCCCTTCCTGGAGCGACACGCCAGGCTGTCCGGCAGTTCGGCGCTGCGCGAAGTGCTCGAACCGGGCCGCGCCGAGGCCTTCCGCGCGCTGCTGGCGGGACATCAAGTCATTGACGTGCTCCGCGCCCACGAGGCCACCTGGGACGCCACCGAGCTGGTCCAGGCCCTTCGCCGGCTCACGCCCCGGCTGTACTCGATTGCCTCCAGCGCCAAACGCGTGGGTGAAGAGGCGCACCTCACGGTGGCGGTGGTGGACTACACGGCCTTCGACCTGCGGCACTTCGGCGCGGCGTCGTTCCACCTGGCCACGCGCGCGGCCGGCACCGACGCGGTCCGCGTCTTCATCGAACCGAACGAGCGCTTCCGGCTGCCGGAGGACGGCGACAAGGACGTGCTGATGATTGGCCCAGGCACCGGCGTGGCGCCCTTCCGGGCCTTCGTCCAGGAGCGCGCGGAGACCGGGGCGAAGGGCCGCAACTGGCTCTTCTTCGGTGAGCAGCACTTCCGCACCCAGTTCCTCTACCAGACGGAGTGGCAGGAGGCGCTGAAGAAGCAGACGCTGCACCGGCTGTCGCTCGCCTTCTCGCGGGACCGCGCGCAGAAGGTCTACGTGCAGCACCGGCTGCGTGAGTCCGGACGTGACGTCTACGAATGGCTCGAAGGCGGCGCCCACCTCTACGTGTGCGGCGACGCCCAGCGCATGGCCCCCGATGTCCACGAGGCGCTGGTGGACGTCGTCTCCACCCACGGCGGCAAGCGCCGTGAGGACGCGCACGCCTGGCTGGAGTCCCTGCGTGAGCAGCGGCGCTACCTGCGCGACGTCTACTGACCTATTTGCGATTGCGAGCAACGACATGAGCCCTCAGCCCAAGCCGCTCTCCGAAGTGGAGCACATCAAGACCCAGAGCCGACTGCTCCGGGGAAGTCTGGCGGAGAGCCTGGAGGACCCGGTGACGGGCGGCCTCGCCACGCCGGACACCAGCCTCATCAAGTTCCACGGCAGCTATCAGCAGGACGACCGCGACCTGCGCGAGGAGCGGCGTCAGCAGAAGCTGGAGCCCGACTACAGCTTCATGCTCCGCACCCGCCTGCCTGGGGGCGTGTGCACGCCGGCCCAGTGGCTGGCGATGGACGCCCTGGCGCGCGAGCACGCCAACCACACGCTGCGCATCACCACGCGGCAGGCCTTCCAACTGCACGGCATCATCAAGGACGACCTCCGGCCCACCATCGCCCGCATCAACGACGCGATGATGGACACGCTGGCCGCCTGCGGCGATGTGAACCGCAACGTGCTGTGCAACCCCAACCCGGTGGACTCGCGCGTCCACGAGACGGTGTACCAGTGGGCGGTGCGCCTCTCCGAGCACCTGCTGCCGAAGACGCGCGCCTACTACGAAATCTGGCTGGGGAAGGAGAAGGTGGCCGGCGGTGAGGAGGAGCCCATCTACGGCCCCACCTACCTGCCCCGGAAGTTCAAGGCCGCCGTGGCCGTTCCGCCCCTCAACGACGTGGATGTCTTCGCGCAGGACCTGGGCTTCATCGCCATCATCGAGGGCGACGCGCTCGTGGGCTTCAACGTCTCCGTGGGCGGCGGCATGGGCGCCACGCATGGTGACGCGGCCACCTATCCCCGGCTGGCGGACGTCGTCGGCTTCATCCCGCCGGAGCAGACGCTCGCCGTCGCCGAGGAGGTGGTGAAGATTCATCGCGACTTCGGGGACCGCGCCAACCGCAAGCACGCGCGCCTGAAGTACGTCCTGGAGGAGCGAGGTGTGCCCTGGTTCACGGCGGAGTTGGAGAAGCGGCTCGGCTTCGTGCTCCAGCCAGCGCGCCCGTTCGCCTTCGAGCACAACGGAGACCGCTTCGGTTGGACGGAAGGCCATGACGGCCAGTGGCACCTGACGCTGCACCTGGACAGCGGCCGCGTGGCGGATCGGCCCGGCGCCACGCACCTGACGGGCCTGCGGGAGATCGCGCGCATCCACACCGGGGACTTCCGCCTCACGGCGAATCAGAACCTCGTCATCGCCGGTGTGACGCCCGAGGCCCGCGCGGCCATCGACGCGCTGGTGACGACGCACGCGCTGGACAGCTTCCGCAGCGCCAGCCCCGTGCGGCGCAACGCGCTGGCCTGCGTGGCACTGCCGACGTGCGGGCTCGCCATGGCGGAGGCGGAGCGCTACCTGCCCGCCTTCGTGGGACGGCTGGAGGACCGGCTGCGGGCGCACGGGCTGCAGGACGCCAACCTGCTGCTCCGCATCACCGGGTGCCCCAATGGGTGCGCGAGGCCGTACCTGGCGGAGGTGGGGCTCGTGGGCAAGGCGCCCGGTCGCTACAACCTGCACCTGGGCGGCGACGCGCGAGGCCAGCGCCTCAACCGCCTCTACCGGGAGAACATCGACGAGGACGCCATCCTCGCCGCGCTGGAGCCACTGTTCGAAGGCTACGCGCGCGAGCGACAGCCCGGTGAAGGCTTCGGTGACTTCGTGGTGCGCGCGGGCCACATCCCCAGCCCGTCCGCCCAGGCTCGGCCGTCCTGAGCCAGCGCGGGCGGCGAGCCGTGCTCAGCCGCCCGCGTCCCGCACCGCCGTGAGGAGCAGGTCGTACTTGCCACCCAGGAAGGTGCGGAAGCCGTGCTGGTGCAGGTAGCGGCGGTAGAAGGACAGGTCCTTCACCAGCAGCGACAGGTCGGGCTCGCGCAGGTTCCGCACCCGCGCGCCATAGACGACCTCGCCATCCCTGAAGCGGGAGTTGGGAAAACCCAGCAGCAGCGCCGAGCGCGGCTCCAGGTGCTCCTGCACGAGCTTGCGCAGCAGCGCATGGTCATCCACGCCGGGGCTCTGCAACGTGCCCACGGACACCACCAGGTGGAAGCGCCCCAGGTCCTCCGGCAGCGCGTTGAGGTCGGCGACGACGAAGCGGTGCCGCGCATCGGGGAAGCGAGCGCGCGCCTCTTCAAGGGCGCTGGCGCTGTGGTCCACCCCCACGAAGCGCACGTCCGGGCGCTCTTCGAGCCACGCGAACGCCGCCAGCTCATCCCCGCGATTGACGCCCAGGTCGAGCACGCGAGCGGACGCCGGCAACCGGATGCGCCCGAGCGCTTCGAGCCACGGCAACAAGAAGCCCGCATCCTCCAGCTTGCGCAGGCGAGCGAATGCGGAGGCCGCGCCGTAGCGCTCTTGCGGTGACACCGCCTCCTCCGCCATGCCTCCCGCGTGCCACGGCGCCTCGGCCCCCAGCCGCTCGAAGGTCAGCGCGATGTGCGTCGCGTCCACCGCGCGAGGCGTGAGCAGCCGGCACGCGAGCCCCTCCGCCAGGTCGCACCAGCTGCGCAGGGGCCGATGGAGCAGCACGCCAGACGGCCCCACGCGCTCGCCGGGGTAGCAGCCCCTGCCCAAGTCCGGGTCTGGCACCTCGATGGTGACGGGCCCGGCACCGAGCGACGCCAGCAAATGCCGATGGATGTAGATCAGGGACTCGGCATGGAAGCGGCGAGCGTGCGCGGCGGACTCGGTGGGGCTCGACATGATGGCGCGGAGCCTATCGCGGCATCTGTCCTGTTCCGTGGCTTCCGAGCCGTGCACAATCTCCCCCCAATCGAAGGCCCGCTCCGCCGAGGTATTCCATGCATCGGTTCCGCCCCCCTTCCGCCCTGCTCGCCGCCGTCGCCCTCCTGGGCTGTCAGTCCAACAAAGAGGACACGCCGGCCGCGCCCCCGGCTCCCGCGGCAGCGCCCCGCGCGGAGGCCGCGCCCGCACCTCCGCCCAAGCCCGCTCCGCCCCCCGCCGAGGCACAGCCGGAGCTCGGCTACCTCAAACCCACCGAAGACGCCGAACACTGCGAATGGATGCGCCAGCCCGTGAAGGGCGCGGCCACCCGCGTCTTCCGCTTCGACGCCTATTGCGACAGGTCCTCGGTGTCCTGGAGTCCGGATGGCAAGCAGGGACTCCTCTTCACGTGGCCCTCGGGCGAAGGGGAGGTGCCTCGCGCCTGGCGCGTGGACGTCGCCGCGAAGTCCGGGCAGCCGCTGGACCTGAAGTCCCTGCCCGGAGGAAACAGCGCCGGAAACCCCAACGAGCCTTACGTGTCGCGCGTCGGCTTCGACGCGCGGGGCCGGCCGGTGGCGCTCGTCGTCCTGGCCTCCGAATCGAAGGGCCCCCTCACCTTCGAGGGCGAGAGCTTCCCCGTTCCGAAGGGCAAGGGCGTGCCGGGGCTGGCCATGGCCTATCGCCGGGAGGACGGCGGCTGGCAGCGCATCGAAATCAAGGCGGCACGCTTCCAGGAGGACACGCCTTCCGAGCACGGCCTGCTTGAAGCGGCGGCGACCCTCACGCCGACGTGGACGGCCGCACTGCCCACCCGGCTTCCTGGCAGCAAGACCGCGCCGGCCCTGGCGAAGGAGTTGGATGCCCAGACGCCGGTGAGCGAGGGAGCGGGCTGGTGGATGGAGCTGCCCGGCCCGGGCGGCACACTCTACTACCGGGCACGCCAGGAGGGCCCCATGCGCGTGCTCGGCCAGCCCCTGCTCTGGGCCCGTGGAGACCAGCGCCTGTCCTTGAAGGACCTCACGGAGCCGGACGCATACCTGGGCTTCCAGTTCGACCGGGGGCTCCTGCTCATCACGTCCTACGGCGGCTATGCGGCGGCCACCGTCTGGGACCCGAAGACGCAGCAGCGCGTGGTGTCCGTGCCGGACGTCTACGCGCCCGCCTTCTGGCCCACGCCCTGATGAGCGCCGGAAAGACGACGGCCCGGCGCCCACGAAGGGAACCGGGCCGAAGTCGCGGCGCGTCGCGGTGCGCTACGCGGGGCCGGCGCCGTTGTACCAGCCGGTGATCTTCCGCACGTAGTCCTGCGTCTCCTTGAACGGAGGCACGCCGCCGTACTTGTTCACGTTGCCCGCGCCCGCGTTGTAGGCGGCGAGCGCCAGCCGCACGTCACCGTTGAAGCGCTTGAGCTGCTGAGAGAGGTACTTGGTGCCGCCCTCGATGCTCTGGCGCGGGTCCGTGCGGTTGGTGACGCCCAGCTCGCGCGCGGTGGCCGGCATGAGCTGCATCAGGCCCACCGCGCCCGCGCCCGACTTCGCGTTCGGGTTGAAGGTGGACTCCTGCTGGATGACCGCCTTGATGAGGCGCGCGGGCACGTTGTACTTCTGCGACATCTCGTTGATGAGGTTGTCGTACTTGTTCGACGAGAAGCCGCTCAGGTCGTTGTTGCCCTTCGCGGGGCTCGCGTTGCCCGTGCCCTGCGTACCGCCCGTGCCGGTGGTGGCGCCGGCGCCGCTGGCCACGGTGGCGCCCAGCTTCGAGAACGCCGCGCGCGTCAGCGGACCGTAGTAGCCCGTGTTCTTCACGTTGTTGGCGGCCTGGAACTCCTTGAGCGCCGACTCCGTGCGCGGACCGAAGACGCCCGGGCCCGTGTTCATCTCGGCCTGGGTCATGTAGCCGCCCTTCACCAACGCCTGCTGGAGCTGCTTCACGGCGGGGCCGCTCGCGCCCTTCTCCAGGTCACCCGCGGGCAGCTTCATGCCCTTCACCGAGCCGCCCGAGGTCGGCGGCGGCTGGGAGCCCACGCCGCCCGTGCCACCACCGCCGTTCGTGTTGCCCGGACGCGGGTTGCCACCCGAGAAGGTCACCAGCTCACCCGTCGTCTTGTAGCCCTGGGGGCCGCCCGACAGACGGCTGCCCTGGACGTTGAGGGTGATCTCCTTCCCCGTGGCCGGATCGTTCGCGTAGTAGACGGGCTTGCCGTTCTGCGTGCCGCGGCCGGTGATGGTGATCCAGTGGTCGGTGCCGTTCGCGCCACCGCCGCTGCCCGCCCTGTAGTCCACACCCACGACCACCGGTCGGCCCGCGTCAATCTGCTTGTTGATGGTGTTCAGGTTCCACGCCTGCTTCGCGGCGCCCAGGCCGCCCATGGCCGCCGCCGAGCCCCACTTGAGCGCGTTGCCCGAGTAGCCGTTGTTGCGGTCCAGGTGCGCGTCCATCTCCCCGGGGTTGATGGTCTTCCCGGTGATCTTGCTCACCGCCATGGCGGTGGCCGTCATGGCGCAGCCCGCCGCGGACAGGCTCGAGCTGGTGCCCAGCCGGCGCGAGCCCCACTGCGCGTCGCCCTGCTTGTAGAGCGGCGTGCCGTCACGGGACGTGGGGAACTGCCGGCCGTCGTCGTCGCGGACCTGACCGTTGGCGGCGCGCGTCGTCGTCGCCGCGGGGGTGAAGTCGTCACCGCTCGCCGGAGTCGCCGTGCCAGAACCCGTGGTGCCACCACCCCGGGTGGGCGCGCTCTCGAACGTGTCCGGAATGGACAGCTTCTGGCCCGCGCGAATCTTGTTCGGGTCAGCGATGTTGTTGGCCTGGGCCAGCGCGGAGACGGACGTGTTGTACTTGCGCGCCAGCGAGCTCAGCGTGTCGCCACTGCGAACGGAATGGGTCTTCAAGGCCAAAACCTTTCGTCACCCGATGCGGCGTCGGGCGGGGGGATATTCACGATTCTCGGCCGTGATGAAGTGAAGTTGCCTCATCCCCAGACAAACACTGGCAACGAAATTGTCAAACCTGACAGGACACCCCATCCGCCATCGCTGTTGATTTACATGAACACCCAACAACATGCGACGCACCGCGCAACGCATGCCCCTTCTGTCAACGGGCGCCGTGACAGCCTGTCACACACACGTCGCGCCTCCGTGACAGCGCTGGCTGGGTGAGTCCCGTGCGGGCAAGGCCCTCAGAGTAAGCGCGGCCTCGCGCAGGCCCTGGCCTCGTGCTTGCTCAAGGGCCGCGCGTCACTCCCGAACGCAAAGGCACTCGGCCATGGCCACCCCACTCCGGAAGTACTTCTGGCTCGTCACCACGACATTCATCGCACTCGCCGTGCTGCTCCTGGCGAGCACATCCAACCTGTTCGTGGAGTTCGCATTCTCTCCACGCATCCCAGGCATGCGGGATGAGCAGGCCTTGTCGGAAGAGGCTGCCTCACGCCCCCGCACGGCACTGGAAGGCAGTCGTCTGGCAAAGCTCACGGGACTGACTTTCGACAAATCACCGGAGGAGGCCGCTCCCTCCGGTGGCAGCGCGGCCATGAACACCTCCCTGCGGCTGAAGCTGCTTGGCACCCTGGTGGCGCATGACTCGAAGTGGTCGCTCGCCTCGCTCGAGGACCTCGACGCGAAGCGCATCCGCAGCGTGATGACCGGTGACGCCCTGCAGGGCGCCCGCGTCGTCTCCATCGAGCGCGAGCGCATCACCTTCCTGGTGGACGGCCGGGAGGAGTTCATCCGCGCCGACCGCCATGGCGGCGCCTCACCCGCGCCTGTCCTGGCGAACGTCGCGCCCGTGCAGACCGGTGTCCGCACGGTGGGTGAGCACACCTATGAGGTGTCCCGCCGCGCTGTCGAAGACGCGCTTGCCAATATGGACGGCCTGCTCACCCAGGCCCGTGTGGTGCCGGCCTTCCGCGACGGCAAGCCTCAGGGCTTCAAGGTCTTCTCCATCAAGAAGGGCTCCCTCTACGAACAGCTCGGCATCCAGTCTGGTGACGTGCTCCGGCGCATCAATGGCGTCTCGCTCGACACGCCCGACAGGGCCCTGGAGGCATTCACGCTGCTGCGGGGCGCGCCGCACCTCGAGCTCGACATCGAGCGAGGAGGGAGTCCGGTCCGCAAGGTCTACGACGTGTGGTGACAGCCGCGCGGCGCGTCAGCTCCGGGCCAGGGCCGCCGCGAGCCGGGGGAGCGCATCCCCCGCCCGGGCCTCCAGGTGCACGTCCGCGAGCTCCACGCCCCGGCACTCCCCCAGGTTGAGGATGGCGATGGGCATGCGGCGCTCGGACGCGCGCACCAGGAAGCGGTAGCCGGAGAAGATGGCCAGCGAAGAGCCCACCACCAGCAGCGCGTCGCCTTCCTCCAACAGACCGAACGCCGACGCCACGGTGGGAACCGGCACGTTGTCGCCGAAGAAGACGACGTCCGGCTTGAGCGTGCCACCGCACACCAGGCACGCCGGGACCTGGAAGGATGACAGCTGCTCGGAGGTCAGGTCCGCGTCACCGTCCGGGCGCAGCTCCAGCACCGCATGAGAGAAGCCAGGGTTGAGCGACAGCAGCCGCGCCTGCAACCCGTCGCGCGCCTCCTGAGCGCCGCACGCCAGGCAGCGGACCTGGGCCAGCGCGCCATGCAGCTCAATCACCCGCGAGCTGCCCGCGGCGTGGTGCAGCCGGTCCACGTTCTGGGTGATGAGGCCTCTGACGTGGCCCGCCTGCTCCAGCTCCGCCAGCGCCGCGTGCGCCGCGTTGGGCCGGGCCGAGGAGAAGCGCGGCCAGCCCATCAGGCTTCGCGCCCAGTAGCGCGCCCGGACCTCGGGACGCGTGAGGAACTCGCGATGCTGGATGGGGTTGCGCGCCCGCGCCCGCGTCCCAGGCCCCCGATAGTCAGGGATGCCTGACTCGGTGCTGCAACCCGCCCCGGTGAGCACCACCGTACTGCGGCGCGTGAGCAATGAGACCAGCGCCTCCATGCTCGGAGCGAGGCTGGGGACAGGCAGGGCATCGTGCGGGGCAGTCATCGCGGCCTGCATATTAACCGCCCGCCCTCGGCAGCGCCGGATGTCCGCCCTCGCCAGACGCACGCCTGCCCCCGCTGGCTCGGGAACGCACGCCTGCCAGCCTGTCCAGCGGGGTGCTCAGGTGTCCCGGGCGGGGGACAGCCTGCGCAGAAATGTCGGCGCGACGAGGAAGATCAAGAGCACCCGTCCCACCTGGACCGCCAGCACCACGGACAACGTGGCACGCGTGCCCAGCGCGATGGCGAGCACGGAGTCGGCGCCGCCTGGAGACGTCGCGAAGTAGGTGGTGATCAGGTCCACGCCCGCAGCGGCGGACCAACTCCACGCGAGCAGCAGACACCCCGCCACCATCGCCACCGAGGCCGCCAGCGCGACGTGGGCAACGCGCTTCAGCTCCTGCACCGCCGAGGCATCGAACTGGCTGCCCACGCGCACGCCCAGCACCCACAAGGCCAATGGCAGGAGGCCCGGGGGCCACGCGCCCACCGGCAGGCCCAACACCGTGAGGGGAATGCCCAGCAACACGGGCCCCAGGAAGGCACCGGCCGGCAGCTTCAAGCGCAGCCCCAGGACACTGCCCACGGCGGACACCGCCGCCGTCGTCAGCCAGGCCCACTGCGGAGGCGGAGAGCCGGAAAGGTCCGCCGCGCGGGCCACGGCCACGTCCGGCGTGTCCCCCGCCCACCGCCCCACCGCCACGGCCACGAGAATCACGACGCACAGGCGCATGTACTGGAAGAGCGTCACCAGCCGCGCGTCCGCGCCCAGCTCGTCACTCAGCGCCACCATCGCGGACGCGCCCCCCGGCATCAGCCCCAAGGTCGCGGTGCGCGGGTCCAGGTGGCCCAGCCTCGCGCACACCCACGCCACGCCCTGCGCCACGGCCACCACGCCCACCACTGCGCCCAGTGACACGGCCCAGTTGGCCGCGAGCGCGCTCCAGGCCTCCGGCGAGAAGGACGAACACAGCGCGCCCCCCAGCACCGACTGCGCCACCAGCAGCCCCCGGCGCGACACCGGGGCGTGCACGGACAGCGTCAGCGACGCGGCAATCGACACCACCATCGCCCCCAGCAGCGCCCCGGCGGGCAGGCGGGCGAGCTCCGCGAGTCCTGCGGCGAGCAGCGTCGCCACGGTGACGGCCACCACGCGGCGTGAGCGGCCTCCAGGCGCGGCGTCCTTCGTCGTCACGACGCCGAACGTAGCAATGAAGGATGAGACGCGCGCCGGGTGTCCGCCGAGGGAGGCCCCACACGCTTACCCGTGCTAGACGCCCTCCTCATGCGGAGCTGGCAATGGAAGTCCTACCAAGCGCTGTCCCTCGACGAGCTGTACGACGTGCTCGCCCTGCGACAGGAGGTCTTCGTGGTGGAGCAGCGCTCCATCTACCAGGACGTGGACGGGTTCGACCGGAGCGCGGAGCACCTGCTGCTCCACACGGAGTCGCAGGGCGCCCGGCTGCTCGCCGCGTACTTGAGGGTGCTGCATCCCGGTGTGAAGTACCCTCAGGAGAGCAGCCTGGGCCGCGTAGTGACGTCGCCCCGCGCACGGGCCCAGGGGCTGGGGCGCGAGCTGGTGGCGCGTGGCATTGCCCGGCTGGACAGCCTGTACCCACAGGCCGCCATCCACATCGGGGCCCAGCACTACCTCCAGCGCTTCTACGAAGGCTTCGGCTTCCAGACGCAGGGGGACGTCTACGACGAGGACGGCATCCCCCACATCGACATGGTGCGCCCCGCTCGCGGGACGCGCTGACGCCGGGCCACGGCCGACGCCCGCCGCTATGTGCCGGGTCGGCAGACGTTACAATGGCCGTGCGCCGGGGACCGCGCCCCGGCCGAGGAGACGACCCGACTTGCGCCACGGCCTCGCGATGGGGGCACTGCTCGCCCTGCTCTCCACCACCCAGCTCGCGTGCGTCGTGGGCCCGCGCTTCACCACGTGTCCGGGCGAAGGCGGCCGGCCCTGGCTGCGCCTGGACAGCGACCACTACACGCTGCACACAGACCTTGCCGCCGAAGAGGCACGCGAGGCCATGCGGACCTTGGAGCGGACCCGGGCCGCCATCCTCACGTCGATGTGGCCGCAGGCCCTGAGCCAGCAGATGACGAAGCTGGACGTCTACGTGCTCCAGGACCCGCGCGAGTTCGAAGGACTCTACCCACGCCGCGTGCGCGCCTTCTTCTTCCGCTCCGACAGCGAGGCGCTCATCGTCCTGTCGGGACGGCCCGACATGTGGGAGCGGACCTTCTCCGGCATGTCCCTGGCGTCCTCATCCCCGCTGAACCACGAACTGGCCCACCACCTGAGTGCCTATCCGCTCTCCCGTCAGCCTCGCTGGTTGTCCGAAGGCCTGGCCGAGTACCTGGAGACGCTGCGCCTTTCCGAGGATGGACAGACGGCGGTCGTCGGCGTTCCGCACTGGACGGCCATCGCGCTAATGACGTCCTGGCTCGACGGCGTCAGGAGGGGATTGGCACGAGGTTGGACAATTCAGCGGGTCCTCCAGTGGGACCGAACCCTGGAGGCGCGCGAGCAGGACAAGGAAGTCGGCGCGAACTACGCGGGGAGCTGGCTGCTGGTGCATTGGCTGCTGAATGAGCGGCCCCAACCCTTCGCCGAATACCTGGCGTTGCTCAACCAGGGAGTCGCCCCCGCGCAGGCACTCGCGCGGGCGCTGCCCGAGCTGACGTCCCCCTCGCTCGACAGCGTGCTCTACGCATACCTGCGCAACCGCCGCTTCGTGCAGCGCACCGTCTCCGTGCCACCCTCAGGGACCGCGTTCATCGAGGAACCCCTCGATGATGCGCAGGTCCATGCCATCCGCTCGAAGCTCGCCGCCCTGGGGGCACACCTGGCCCACCGGGAGCCCTTCATCACCAACCGCCGGAAGGTGGCGAAGGACGAGCTAGACGAGGCGCTCCGGCTGAATCCCACCGGACTCCTGGCGCTGTCGGTGAAGCTGCGCAGCGCGCCCGCGCACGAACACGTGGCCATTGGCCGGAGCGCCGTGGAGGCCCACCCTCACGCGAGCGAGGCCTGGCAACTGCTGGGCGCGGCGCTGCGGAATGAGCCCACCGCGAAGGAGGAGCGCGAGGCCGCCTATCGCGAGGCCTTGCGGCTGGACCCGCGCAACGCCTATGCGGCGCGAGAGCTGGCGTGGATGTTGGTCACCCAGGGCCGCCACACGGAGGCCCTGCCGCTGGCGCGCTGGGCGGTGTCGCTCGCGCCGTGGAGCCCCAACGCCCTGGACACGCTGGCCATGGCCCTGGCCGGCAGCGGCGCGTGCGAAGAGGCGCGGCAGGCGGAACATCGGGCCCTGGAGTTCATCGAGGAAGAGGGCTCGCCGGAGCTGGAGCAGTTGCTCCGCCAGCGCATCGCCGGGCTCGAGGATGGCACCCTCTGCGTGGCGTCCCCACCCGACGCCTGAAGCCGGCGGGCGATGGGCCGACAACACTTCCCGGACGCCATCTGTCACGTACCGCACGCGCCGGGGCGGCCCGGGCGGCCCGCGACTTCGCGGGCCCATGACGCGATGCGCGTCCATGGCTTTCCTGCGAGTCCATGAGCCAGCGCCCCCACCTCGTCGACAATCCCTTCACCGGCGACGTCGCCGCTTCCGTCGAGCCCACGTCACCCGCGGAGCTGGACAGCGTGCTGGAGCGGGCCCGCGCCGCGTCGCGCGCGCTGCGCGCCATGAGTGTGGCGGAGCGCGTGAAGCGGGTGCTGCGCGCGTGCGAGGTGATGGAGAAGAACACCGAAGCCATCGCACGGGACATCACCCGGCAGATGGGCAAGCCGCTGTCCCAGGCGCGGGGCGAGGTGGGCGGCATGGCGGGACGCCTGCGCCACATGGCCGCCATCGCCGAGGACTCCCTCGCGGACCTCGTCCTGCCGCCCAAGGACGGCTTCGAGCGGAGAGTCGCGAAGGAGCCGCTGGGCGTGGTGCTGGACCTGCCCGCGTGGAACTACCCGCTCCTCACCGCGGTGAATGCCATCGCGCCCGCAGTGCTCGCGGGCAACGCGGTCATCGTGAAGCACTCGCCGCGCACGCCCCTGTGCGGTGGCCACTTCGCGCGCGCCTTCGCCGAAGCCGGCGCGCCCGATGGCGCGGTGCAGGCCATCTTCCTGGACTACCCGGGGACGGAGCAGCTCGTCGGTGACGCGCGCGTGGACCACGTGCTGTTCACCGGCTCGGTGCTCGGCGGCCACAAGCTGCAGGCGGCCGCGCGCGAGCGCTTCCTGCACATTGGCCTGGAGCTGGGAGGCAACGACCCGGCCTACGTCGCGCCGGACTGTGACTTCGACAAGGCGGTGGAGAACATCGTCGACGGCGCCATGTACAACGCGGGGCAGAGCTGCTGCGCCGTGGAGCGGGTGTACGTGCACCGCTCGCTGTACGAGCGCTTCGTCGCCGCCGCGGAGCCGCTCGTGCGCGCCTACGTGCTGGGCGACCCGGAGTCCGAGCGGACGACGATGGGCCCCATCGCCCAGCCCTGGCACCCCGCCGAGCTGCAGGCCTTCGTCCAGGACGCAACGAGTTTGGGCGCGCGGCTCGTCACCGGTGGCCGCGCGACACAGGTGGGGGGACGGGGCCGGTTCTTCGAGCCTACCCTGCTCCGCGACGTGAGCCCCCAGGCGCGGCTGATGCGCGAGGAGTCCTTCGGGCCGCTGCTGCCCATCGCGCCGGTGGACTCGGATGAGGAGGCCCTGGCGCTGATGAATGCCTCGCGGCTGGGCCTCACCGCGAGCGTGTGGACGTCCGACCGGGAGCGCGCGGACCGGCTGGCGCGGCAACTGGAAGCGGGCACCGTCTACATGAACCGCTGCGACGCGCTGGACCCCGCGCTGCCCTGGAGCGGCGTGAAGGACTCCGGGCGCGGCGTGACGCTGAGCGCGCTGGGCTTTGACGCCCTGACGCGGCCCAAGGCGCTCCACTACCGCCTGCGCTTCTGAAGCGCGGCTACAGCTTGCGCAGCCTCACCCGCTTCACCTTGTGGTCGGGGCCCTTGAGGAGGATGAGGCGCGCGCGAGAGCGGGTGGGCGCGATGTTCTGGGCCAGGTTGGGCCCGTTGATTTCGCCCCACACCGACTCGGCGAGCTGAAGCGCCTGCTCGTGGTTCAGCTCGGAGAAGCGGCGGAAGTAGCTGCGCTCGTCGCGGAACGCCGTCTGCTGCAGCTTGAGGAATCGGTCCACGTACCAGCGGCGGATGTCGTGCTCGTGCGCGTCCACGTAGATGGAGAAGTCGAAGAAGTCGGAGAGGAACGTCGCCGGCATCTGCTTGCCCTCCTGCGCCCCGGCCTGGAGGACGTTGAGCCCTTCCAGGATGAGGATGTCGGGCTGGCGGACTACCTGCGCCTCACCGGGCACCACGTCGTAGACGAGGTGCGAATACACCGGCGCCGCCACCTCCGCGCGGCCGGCCTTCAGCTCCGCCAGGAAGCGCACCAGACCGCGCCGGTCATAGCTCTCCGGGAAGCCCTTGCGCTTCATCAGGTCGCGCTCGGTGAGGACCCCGTTGGGGAAGAGGAACCCGTCCGTCGTCACCAACTCCACGCGCGGGTGGTCCGGCCACCGCTTCAGCAGCGCCTGGAGGATGCGCGCCGTCGTGCTCTTGCCCACCGCCACGCTCCCGGCGATGGCGATGATGTACGGCACCTTCTGCGCCGAGCCGCCCAGGAAGGCTTGCTGCTCCGCCCACAGCCGCTGCGCCGCGGCCACCTGCAGGTTCAGCAACCGGGACAAGGGCAGGTAGACGTCCACCACCTCATCCAGGTCCAGGTGCTCTCCCAGGCCCCGCAGTCCATCAATCTCCGCGGACTCCAGCGGCAGCGGCGTGGCGGCACGCAGCGCACGCCAGGACTCCCGTTCCAGGTCGATGAACATGGATGCGGACGGACTGGTGGCTGAGGCCATGGATTCCACTCCAGGAGATGAACATCCAGGCCGCCGCGTAGCACAGCCGGGACGTTCGCGCTCGGACGTTCAGGCGCCAGCCGCGGGATCCCACCCGTAGAAGCGCTTCAGCTCCTCATAGAGCTCCGGCGTCTTCTCCCGCATTTGCCGGGGTTTCTCGAAAAACGATTCGGTGGCCACCGCGAAGAACTCGGCCTCGTTGAGCCCACCATAGTCATCCAGGACCTGCCGTTCCCGCCGCTGGCCCTGCTGAAGCTTGTGGAAGTGCTCGCTCATCACCGCGCTCCAGGCCCGGTAATGCGAATACGCGCGCAGGTTGGGCGTGCCATCAAAGGCGCCGTCGGCCCGGTCCAACACGTGGGCGAACTCATGTGTGGCGGTGTCGTGGCCGTCGTCCGGGTTGCGCAGCCCCGCGAGCACCGACTCCCACGAGAGGATGACGGAGCCCCAGTTCTTCGCCTCGCCCAGCACCCCGCCCGTGCGGTCCGGGATGCGGAAGGCGCCGGGATAGACGATGACCTCCCGCAGCCGGTCGTAATACGACAGGCCCAGGTGCACCACGAGCTGCACCGCGGTGGCGGAGATGACCACGCGCATCTCCTCGGTGACCTCCAGTCCGCCGGCGCCGATGAACTCCTTCTCCCACGCGAACACCTTGAGCTTGTCCAGGAAGGGCTGCCGCAGCTCCGGGGAGAGGGTGCGGAAGAAGGGCACGCGCGCGTCAAGGTAGCCCAGCCAGGCCTCCGGAAAGGGGCGGCGAAGCAGGCGCCGACGCCGGAGCTGGCGGATGAAGGAGAGCATGCGCACTGGCATAGCAGACGGGCATGGCGCGAGGAGCACCTCCCGGGACGAAACTGGAGGTAGATTGTGCCTCGCGGGCGCTGGCCGGCAGCCCCTTTCACGGACGTGCAACGAGCAATGAGCAGACGCGTGTGGGTTCGATGCGCGGCGCTGGGGCTGAGCCTCCTGGCGCCCCAGGCACCGGCGCAAATCACGGAGTCAGACCCGGTCGTCGAGGAAGTGGTGGTCCGCGGCCCGAAGAAGACCCAGCCGGACACGGTGCGCGCCTACGCGCGCGTGGGGGAAGGAGACCCGCTCGCGCTCGAGGACCTGGCCACGGTCGAGCGGCGGCTGGTCGCCACGGGCCTCTTCCAGGAGGTGAAGGTCCACTACGAGCCGTCCGGGCCCGGCCGGGTGCGGCTGATTCTGGAGGTGGAGGACAAGGCGTCCTGGGTGGTGGCGCCCACCTTCGTGCTGCAATCCGACAACGTCGGCGGCGGCGTGCTGTACGCGGAGAACAACCTCTGGGGTCGCAGCAAGAAGTTCGCGACAGCGGCCCAGGTGAGCACGGCGGAGAGCGGACTCTTCGCGGGCTTCCTGGACCCGAACCTCTTCGGGCTGCCCCAGCTCCGCTTCAGCCTGGAAGGCCAGCTTCGCAGCGACCGGGTGGACGAGTACCTGCCCGGCTCCGGCCAGCGGCGCCCGGAGGTGGTGCGGCGGACGCGAATGAACTCCGCGTCCATCGCCGGAGAGCTGGGCTTCCTGCTGTTCGAGCGCGTGCGCGCGGCGGCCAAGTACCGGCTGATGTCCATCGACGCGAAGTCCCCCGACTCCACCGAGGAGGTGACGACGCCCGCCTTCTCCCTGGGCCCGTCGCAGCAGGACGCGTCCCTGCGGCTGATGGTGGGCATCGACACGCGGCAGAACCTGCACGCGGTGATGGAGGGCCTCAACCTGGAAGCCTCCTATGAGCGCTCCACTCCCGGCGTCGGCAGCGACTTCCGCTACGAGCGCTTCGGCCTGCTGTACCGCCATGGCTTGCGACTGGTGGGTGAACACAACCTGGTGCTGCGCGGCGAGGCCGTGGCCGGCGTGGACCTGCCGTTCCATCAAGAGCTCGTCATGGGCGGCAACTCCCTGCGCGGCTTCGTCTACCGGCAGTTCCGGGGTGACACGCGCCTGTCCTTCACCGCCGAGTACCACTTCCCCCTCTTCACGGTGAACCCGCTGTCCTTCCGCGGCGTCGCCTTCTCCGACACGGGGATGATGATGTGGCGCAAGCTGCCCGGGGACCGGGAGCTGCGGGACGTCCACGGGCGCGTGGTGCGCAGCTACCTGCCGGACGCGGCAGGCGGGCTGGGGAACGCCACGGTGGCCCAGGGCGTGGGCGCCGGCCTGCGGCTGTACCTGCGCAACATCGTGCTGCCCCTGGTGGGCGTAGACGCGGCCTACAGCGTCAACTCGGGCGAGTTCCGCTTCTATCTGGTGGCGGGCGTGAGTCCGTCCTAGGGACGACACGTCAGGCGGCCCCTCGGTGGGGCGTCGGGTGCAGCGCGCCATGCCATCATGTCATGAGGGCAGGCGCGTCTCCCCTCCCCGCTTCACGCGAGCCCGTCATGTCCGATGAACGCTTCACGACCAGCCGCGAGGTCTACCACCGCATCCAGTGGGACCCGCGGTTCGACCCCCGCGAGTTCACCATCGGCTACGACGCCCATGGTGAGACGCGCGAGGAGATGCCGTTCGCGGCCTTCGTCCCGGACGGCGAGATTCCCTGGCACCGCGTCTGGTATTTCAAGCGCGGCCACCAGGTGGTCTGGGACCGCGAGCAGCGCTTGGACTTGCTATAGCGGGTGTCCCCCGAAGTTCCTCCGCCGCAGGTCCAGCATCCACGCCTCCAACGCGGCCACGGCCTCGGCGGGCGGTGACTCGGGCAGCACCGAGTCCGCCCGCGCGACTTCGAGCACCTCGAACGCGCGCGACACCTCGCCGCGCCACCGCTCGCTCAGGGCCTCTGGAAGCTCGCTCTTCTCCCCGCGCAGCTTCTGCTCCACCAGGGCATGGGCCTCCGCGAAGCCGTACCGCGACAGCAGCTCCGTGACGTCCGTCTCCACCTCGCCGGTCCGCAGCGCATGGGTCCCCGTCAGCGTGGTGCGCAGCACGTAGAGCAATCGCTTCGCCGAACGGAAGCCGCTCTTCTCCCACTCGCGCAGCTGGCCCTGCGCAAAGCCGTTGTAGTGGCGGTGCAGCTTGCGAGACAGCACCGCGCGCACCAGCGGACGCAGCGACTCCAGCTCTGGAGACACGCGCAGGGGGATGGCCCCCAGCACCCGCTCCAGGTAGTTCCCATTGCCTTGCAGGATGCCCTGGAGCACCGGCAGCAGCTCGTTGGACGAGTAGTCCACCTCCACGCCCTCCAGCACCTCCAGCCGCTCCGTGGGGACGTGTACGGGCTGCAGCGTCAGCAGCGCCGCGGTCCGCGCGACGTGGATGGACTTCAGGTCCAGGTCGCTGTCCGGCGAGGGGAAGCCATAGGCGTGCGCTCCGGACAGGGAGACGACCAGATGCGCGCGGTGCCGGGACTCCTCGTCCAGCACGCGGTCCGCCATGGCCCGTTGATGTTCCGTCAAGGTGCCCTTCATTCCGAATCCCTCCACGCCATGGCCGGGGCCTCCGGCGCGTCACGTCCTAGCGGCCCGGGCTCCTTCAGCACCCAGCGCCGCGCCAACTCCTCGCCCACGCGCCGCAGCAACCGGTCCGCGCGTTCGTAGTCCGGATGCTCCGGCAGACGGCTCTCCCGGTGTGCTGCCTCCAGGTCCGGCGCCAGCGCCTCCGCGTCCCGCAGCACGTCCTCCAGCGGCACGCGGCCCGCCTTGATGTCGAGCAGCCGCGCCTTCAGTGGGCCGGAGGCCTCGAAGACGGGCGCCCCCTCGCGCAGCCACCCTGTCGCCGTGGCCACCAGTCGCAGCAGGTTGTAGGCGTTCTTCGGGCGCAGCTCGCGCGCGGAGGGAGGCCGCTGGCCGCCACTTCGCGCATAGGCGGTGAGCGCCTTGAAGTCGTTGGCCGCCAGCAGCCCCTGGTCCCAGAGCGAGCGGTAGAGCTGCTTCACGTACGTCTTCGCCGCCAGCAGCGCATCGTGCGCCGACGGCGCCTCGCGAGGCGACACGGCCGACAGCCGGCGCGCCACCTCGTCCAGGTCCGGCGCGGGCTCCTCGCACAGCCATTCGAGCAGCAGGTCCCGATGCTCCGCCAGCCGCTGGCTGCGCGTGAGCTTGTCGAGCTGGCTCATGGCGTAGCGCCCGAAGCTGCCGAACAGGGCCTTCGACACGAAGGCGTCGCGCTCCTCCAGGAGCCACGCGCCCACCGGGTCCAACGCCTTCGCGCCCGGCACGAAGAGCGTCTCCAGCGTGTTCGGGTCCGCGCGGAGCGCCTGCTCCACCGCCTTGTGGACCTCCCAGTACGTGGTGCTGCCGTCCGCGCTCACCAAGTCCCTGGGCGCTTCGACCAGTCCAAATCGCCAAGGGAGAGGCAGCGCGAACACGCCGCGCACATCCACGTCCGAGCGCTCGTCGGCCAGCCCCCAGGCATGGCTGCCCACGCGCGTCTCCAGCACCACACACGGCGTCAGCGCGCTCCACGCCGCCTCGCGGCGCTGGGCGAACTGCACCTGCCCCGGGCGCCGGGGCACCAGCTCATCCCGCGCGAACCACACCTCCCCCACGCCGACAATCTGCACGTCGAAGCCGCCGTCATGCGCGCGGACCACGCGGCCCACCACGCCCTGCGGGATGCGGCGGCCTCCGGAGGCCAGGCGCTCCACGCGCGTCGTCACCTCGGTGCCGTGGGGCAGCGGCACCGACAGCCGGTCCACCTGTTCCAGGCCCCGGATGCGCGCGCCGCCTGGGGAGGAGGGCTCCGTCGATGAATCACTCATGGGGTCGTCACCTCTCGAATCGGTGCGAAAGCCGCCCTGGGACGGCGGGACGAGCGCCGCCCTGACCCGCACCAAGGCGGGCCTCAGCGCCGGGTGGGCGCCCCCGCATCATGCCCCAGCTCCGCCGCCATGCGCTCGTCGGGGTCCGGACGCTTGTCTCGCAGGGTGACGAACTCCTCGGCCGCGGTGGGGTGGATGCCCACGGTGGCGTCGAGCTGCTTCTTGGTGACGCCACACTTCACCGCCACCGCAAGCCCCTGGATGATCTCCGGTGCGTCCGTCCCCACCATGTGACAGCCGAGCACGCGGTTGGACTCGCGCTCCACCACCACCTTCATCATGGTGCGCTCGTTGCGCCCGCTCAGGGTGTGCTTCATGGGGCGGAAGCTGGTGACGTAGACGTCCAGCTTCCCATGGCGCTCCCGCGCCTCCACCTCCGTCAGTCCCACGGAGGCCACGGGCGGCTGGCTGAAGACGGCCGACGGCACGTCGGTGTGGTCCATCTGCGTCGGGTTGTCGTTGAAGAGCGTCTCCGCCAGGGCGCGCCCCTCCGCGATGGCCACCGGCGTGAGGTTGATGCGGTCGGTGATATCGCCCACCGCGTAGAGGCTCTCCACCGAGGTGCGGGACCACTCGTCCACCACCACCGCGCCGCGCGCATCCAGCACCACCCCCACCTCCTCCAGCCCCAGTCCCCCCGAGTTGGGAACGCGCCCGGTGGCGAACAGCACCGCGTCCGCCTCCACCGTCTCCCCCCCGCCCGTCAGCAGGCTCACCCCGCCCTCGGCGCGCTTCTCGATGTCCCGGATGAAGGTGTCCGTCATCAGCTCGATGCCCTTCTTCCGCATCTCCTCCGTGAGGAAGGAGCGCACGTCTTCATCGAACCCGCCCAGCACGCTGGCGCCACGAATCAACATCGTCACCTGGGAGCCCAGCCCGTGGAAGACGCCCGCCAGCTCCACGCCGATGTACCCGGCCCCGATGATGGCCAGCCGCCGTGGCAGCTCCGGGAAGGACAGCGCCTCATCGGAGGTGACCGCATGCTCGATGCCCGTGATGTCGGGCGGGAGATAGGGCCGCGAGCCCGTGGCAATCAGGATTCGCTCGGCCGTGTACAGCTTTCCGGCCACCTCCACCGTGTGCGGGTCCACCACGCGCCCGCGCCCCTCCAGCAGCGTCACCCCCGAGTCGCGCAGCAGCCGCCCATACACGCCACGCAGCCGGTCCAACTCCTTGTCCTTGGCGGCCAGCAGCTTGCTCCAGTTGAACGCCGGCTCCTGGACCGTCCAGCCGTAGCCCTCCGCGTCCTGGAACTCCTCCCGGAAGTGCGCGCCATACACCAGGAGCTTCTTGGGCACGCAGCCGCGGTGGACACACGTGCCGCCCACGTCGCGGTCCTCACACACCGCCACCCGGGCCCCGTGCGCCCCGGCCCTGCGGCTGGCCGCCACACCGCCAGAGCCGCCGCCAATGGTGAACAGGTCGAAGTCGAATCGGGCCATGTGCTTTGCATCTCCTCGGTGACATTCGCGAATGAATCTGGAGAGATAACGCTCGGACGGGGCGTCGCGCACCGCCGACGTGCGCCTCCGCCGCGCAATCCGGGCCGCCCCACCCGCGGCGTGTCAGGCGCCGGACAGGGCCAGGACGCTGTCACGCAGGCGGCCCAGCAGCAGCCGCGTCACTTCCAGCTCCGCCTGGCACCGCTCGAGCCGCTCGGGCATGTCCTCCAGCCGGCCGGTGTCCGCCTGCAATTCAATGTCGCGGGCCTGCGACTCCAGCGCGCTCGCGCCAAACCAGGCCGCGTTCGACTTGAGGGTGTGCGCCGCCCGGCCCAGGTCGTCCGCGTGCCCACGCACCAGGGCCGAGTACGCGTCCTCCAGGAGCGCCGGCATGCTGTGCAGCGCGGTGTCGATGAGCTCGGGGAGAATCTGCGCCGCCTGCGCCCCCAGCTCCGCCCACAGCCGGGCGAGCGCGGCGGACTCCAGGCCCGGGATGCGCGCCGCGTCCGGCAGACCCTCCAGGACCGTCTGCAGCGGCGTCAACGCGACCGTCTCGCTCGCGACCCGCCGCTCCGGCGCCACGTCCGAACGCCGGGGCTGGCAGCGCAGCAGCGCCGCCGTCAGCGCCTCCACGCGGATGGGCTTGCCCAGGAAGTCGTCCATGCCCGCCGCGAAGCACTGCTCCCGGTCGGAGTCCATGGCGTTGGCCGTCATGGCGATGACCCAGGGCTGCGCCTTGGGTGGCAGCTCCTGGCGGATGCGGCGCGTGGCCTCCAGGCCGTCCATCTCCGGCATCTGCAAATCCATGAGGACCGCGTCGTAGCGCTTCTGGGACAACGCCTGCAGCGCCTGACGTCCGTTGAGCGCCACGTCAGCGCGGTAGCCGAGCCGCTCCAGCACGAGCAGCGCCAGCTTCTGGTTGGTGGCGTTGTCCTCCACCAGGAGGATGTCGAGCGGCACGGTGTCCCCCGGCCGCTCCCCTGGAAAGGGCCCCGCGCGCGAGGGCCGCGTCTGCCGAGTCTCCGGGAGCTGGGGGAGGTGCTGCGAGAAGCACGACACCAGCGCGTCGTAGAGCTGCGAGTCCTTCAGCGGGCGCGACAACACGCCGGCGAACAGGCCCTCGGGGGGATTGCCCCGTCGGCCCGGCGTCGACACCAGCACCAGGGGAAGTGCCCGCGTCTCCTCGCGCTGCCGGATGCGCTCGGCCAGCGTGGTGCCATCCAGCCCCGGCATGTGGTGGTCGATGAGCACCGCGTCGAACGAAGCCCCCGCCTCCAACTGGGCGAGCGCCTCCAGCCCCGAAGCGGACTCCACGGGCACCAGGCCCCACGACTGGAGCTGCCGGCCCAGCAACCTCCGGAACAGGGCGTTGTCGTCCACGATGAGCACGCGCCGGCCCTGGAGCAGCCCCTGCTCCTGGCGCGGCTGCACCGCGTAGGCCTGTGGCGCCGCCTGGGCGCGCAGGGTGAAGCGGAACGTGGTGCCTTGTCCGGGCACGCCCTCGCTCTCCACCCAGAGGGTGCCGCCCATGGCCTCCACCAGCCGCTTGGAGATGGCCAGCCCCAGCCCCGTGCCACCGAAGCGCCGTGACACGGAGGCATCCAGTTGGTTGAACGGTTGGAACAGCCCCGTGCGCCGGTCCTCGGGGATGCCGGGGCCGGTGTCCTGCACGCTGAAGGTCAGCTCCCAGTCCGCCGCGCCCTCCGCGCCGCCCAGGGCCGAGCCCTCCACGCTCACCACCGCGCCGCCGTGCTCGGTGAACTTGAGCGCGTTGCCCACCAGGTTGAGCAGCACCTGCCGGAGGCGCGACGCGTCGCCCACCAGCATCTGCGGCAGCCGCGGCGCGAGGTCACACCCCAGGTCCAGCCCCTTCTCACTGGCGCGCACGGCCATCAAGTCCAACACGGACTCCACGCACTGGCGCAGGTCGAAGGGCCGCAGCTCCGCCTCGAAGCGACCGGCTTCAATCTTGGAGAAGTCCAGCACGTCGTTGAGCAACGTCAGCAGCGCCTCGCTGCTCTGCCGGATGGTGGCGACGAAGTCGCGCTGCTCCTCCGTCAGCGCCCGGTCCAGGAGCAGGCCCGTCATGCCGATGATGGCGTTCATCGGCGTGCGGATTTCGTGGCTCATGGTGGCCAGGAACAGGCTCTTGGCCTGGTTGGCCGCCTCCGCCGCCTTGCGCGCCCGTTCAAGGTCGGAGATGTCGTGGTAGATGGCGATGAAGCCGAGCTGCCGTCCGCCCACCGACACCGGCAGGGCCCGCAGCTCCACGTCCACCACGCTGCCATCCTTGCGGACCCGCCGGGTGACGGAGCGCAGCCGCCCGCGCTGCACGACCTCGCGCGACGCCTGCTCCGCCTCCGGGAGGACGGTGGGCTCGGTGGCCACCAGCTCGAAGATGTGCTTGCCCAGCGCCTCTGCTGGCGAGTATCCGAACAGGCGCGTGGCCTCCGGGTTCCACGACAGCACGCGGAACTGACGGGTGATGGTGATGATGGCCACCGGGCTGTTGATGACCACCGCCTCGAAGAACTCCTTCTGCTGCCGGAGCGAGGCCTCCACCTCCAGGCGGGCCGTCATGTCATGGAGCTGCAGGACCCAGCCCCCGTCACCTTCTCCGGACAGGGGCAGCGTCACCACCCGCAGGTAGTGCGCGGGGCCGGCGCCGCCTGGACGCTGCCCGGCCAGCTCCGTCTCGCGCAGGGCGGCGTCGGCGGGAGCGCGTGGCTCGGGAGGGCGCCAGCCAGGCAGGAGCAGCCCCACCGGCTGCCCCACGAGTCCACCACGCGGCCCGAAGATGCGCTCCGCGGCGCGGTTGACCTCCACGATGCGCTGCCCAGCATCCAGCACGAGCACCCCATCCCGCGAGTGCTCGAATACCGCTGCATGTGCGCTTGACGCCAGGTCAGCCACCCTTGCCCCTGCCACGAGAATGAAGGTCCGCTCGGAGCGCATCATGCCAGACGCGCTCGCGGACCAGGACGGTGTTGCGGCGAACCGTCAGCGGCTGTTCCACCAGGCCTTGAACTCGTTCCAGGAGATCTTCCCGGTGCGGTCCGTGTCGACGATGTCGACGGCGATCTCCAGCTCCTCGTCGGAGATGTTCTGCCCCAGCGCCTCCAGCAAGCGCGCGAACTCGGCACGGTCGATGGTGCCGGTCCGGTCGCGGTCATACCGCTGGAAGATGTCGAGCACCTCGTTGCCGGAGCTGGTGAACTCGTCCACCGCGGCGTGGACGGGCGCCAGGGGCTGGAACCCCGCGGACGTCGTCTCCACCTGCTCGACGAAGGGCGACCCTGTCGCGGGCCGCTCACGCCGAGTCGCGGACGTCCGCCGCGTCGCCGCCTTCCGCGCGGGGGACTTCTTCGCGGTGGCCTTCTTCGCCGTCGTCTTCTTCGCGGTGGCCTTCTTCGCCGTCGTCTTCTTCGCGGGTGCCTTCTTCGCCGCCGCCTTCTTCGCCGTCGTCTTCTTCGCGGTGGCCTTCTTCGCGCCGCGCGACTTGCCGGCAGCCTTCTTCGGCGTGGCCTTCTTTTGCGTCGCGCTACGCCGGGATGACTTCTTCGCAACAGCCGTCTTGCGTGACTTCGTCGCCATGATGAACCCCTCCCTGGACGGCGCGCATCGTAGCGCTCCCTCGTTCGGGTCCAAGCATCAGCACGCGCCCCAACCCACCCGCCATGGCGTGTGGCCTCCGTCCCCTGCCGAACGCGGACGGTGGGGATGGCCTGGAATCAGCCCCAGGGCACGGTCCAAGATGACCCACCCAGCGCCTTCAAAGCCCTGGCTACCCTGGAACCCCAGGAGGCAAACTGCTAGCGAGCCTTCCGCCAGCCTTCTTGGCTGCTTGCCGCACCGTGTTGGTAGCAAGAAGGGCCCACGAGATGTTCACATACTGCCGTGCGCCGCGAACAGGGCCGCCCGCACGCTTGCGACTACGCCGCCAATCCTGCCCGGCCCCCACTGGAACCCCGCGTCGGAATGAATGACTCGCTAGAGACCCTCCTGGCCGATGGCATCATCGAAGCCATCATCGGCCAGTTGAAGACGGGCAAGGAGGCCGAGGTATGGCTGGTCCAGCATGCCGGCCAGGTGGTCGCGGCCAAGCTGTACAAGGAGCGCCACGAGCGCAACTTCCGCAACAACGTGGGCTACCGGGAAGGCCGCGAGGTGCGCAACTCGCGCACGCGCCGCGCCATGGAGAAGGGCAGCCGCTTCGGCCAGAACGCCGCCGAGGACGCCTGGAAGAGCGCGGAGGCTGACTCGCTCTACAAGCTGCACGCCCAGGGTGTGCGCGTGCCCACGCCGGTGCTGTTCTACGAGGGCATCCTCCTCATGGAGGTGGTGTTGGACCCTGAGGGCCACCCGGCCCCGCGCATGGTGGAGGCCCCACCCGCCACCCCCGAGGACGCGCACGCCCTCTACGTGGACCTTCGGGCGCAGGTCATCAACATGCTGTGCGCCGACCTCATCCACGGCGACCTGTCCCCGTACAACATCCTCATGAGCTACGCGGGGCCGGTCATCATCGACTTCCCGCAGACGGTGGCGGCCGCTCGCAACAACCGCGCGGAGTTCTATTTCCGGCGCGACCTGGACAGCGTCCGCAACTTCCTCGCGAACACCGCGCCCTGGCTGCATGACGCCGCGGGCGACACGAGCGAAATCTGGAATGCCTATGTGCGCCGGGAGCTCACCACGGACTTCGTGCCGTCGGGCAGCGTCCGGGAGGGGACTCGTCAAAACAGGCGTGGAGGGCCTCGGAGCCAGGGGTTCCGGCCCCAGGGTGACGAGCGCCGAGGTGAGTTCAGCCCACCGCCGTCCGCGCCGGTCGAGCAAGCCGCCGCTCCCCAGCGCGACATGACGCCCGAAGAGGCCGCCGAGGCCGAGCTTCGGGAGCTGGAGGCGCTGGTCCTCAGGCAGGGTGGCGGTGAGCGTGGCAAGCCCGCGGTGGCGGCGCCTCCGCCTCGGGGCAGGCGCAATCGGGGCTTCGGCGGAGGCCGACCCCCGCCGAGGGGCGGAGGCAACGGCAATGGCGCTCGGCCGCCGCAGAACGGGCAGCGGACGGGCGGCGTTGCGCCTGGGCGCTCGGGCTCGAATGAGCCTCGTGCGAGTGGTGGCGCCCAGAGCGGCCCGCGCTCGAATGAGCCTCGTGCGAGTGGTGGCGCCCAGAGCGGCCCGCGCTCGAATGAGCCTCGTGCGAGTGGTGGCGCCCAGAGCGGCCCGCGCTCGAATGAGCCTCGTGCGAGTGGTGGCGCCCAGGGCGGCCCGCGCTCGAACGCGCCGCGAGCGAATGGTAACTCGCAGGGCAGCACGCGCTCGAATGAGCCGAGTGCGAACGGCACGCTCCAGAACGGCTCGCGCCAGAATGCACCGCGCGCGAACGGCCGAGGCCTGGGCGGTTCCCAGCCGAATGAGCGGTTCGCGAACAGCGCGCCCTCAGGAGGCCCGCGCCAGAACGAACAACGCAATGGGCGGCCGCCCCGCTCGAACTCGCGCGGGGGCAATCCGGGCGCGCCCCCCCCCTGAGCAGCGTGCGTCCGACAATGGCCGTCCGTCACGGAACGAGCCTCGCGGCGACACCTTCGCCTCACCGAGGAACCCGGGGGAGCCGCGCGGCGGTGGGGCTCGCGCCGACCGGAACGAGCGGCGCGGCACTGGCAGGCCGGAGCCTGTCGTCGAGACCCGGTCCGGGCCCGGCGCCCCAGCGCAGAACACCGTCCGGGAATCCCGTCCGGGCAACGGCGGCAACGAGGGTGGCCCTCGGCAGCCGCGCCAGTCCCAGGGCCGCGGGGGGCCGCGTTCACCACGGACTGGCGGGCCCCAGGTCTCCTACGTGGCCCGCCCGGCCTCCTCGTCCGACCCAGGCTCGCACGAAGCGGGCTCCTGAGCCGTCATTCAAGGCCCCCGGAGCGACCTCCAGGGCCCGACTTCGATGACCTCCCGCCAGGCACCGGCTGTAAAATCCGGTGCCCGGGCGAGGTGCGGCGCTACGGCTTGGTACGAGGCCCCGCCTTGGGCATCTTGCCCGGTGGCTGCTTGGCCTCCGGAGGCTTCGGCCGGGTCGGCGCGGGCTGCGGTGAAGGGCGCTTGTTCGGGTCATGCCCCTCCCAGACCTTGTCGGCGACCGCCTTCGCGCCTCCCTTGATGGCGTCGTAAGCCGCGCCGCTACCAATGACCTTGACGACCTCTTTGATGATCTTGCCTGCGACCATGTGGACTCCCCCTCTGCCGCTGAAGCGACATTGAAATAATACAGGAACGTCCACAAAAGTGAACCTGCGCACACGGTGGGTATGAGCAACTCTGGTCGCGAGCGCTGCTTCACCCGACCCGGATGACCACCTTTCCGAAGTGCGCCCCGCTCTTGAGGTGCTCGAAAGCCGCGCGTGCCTCGGAGAACTCGAAGACGCGGTCCACCACCGGGCGCACGGTGTGCAACGCGAAGGCCCGGTTGAGCGCGTCGAAGCTCTGGCGGTGGCCCACGAAGATGCCCTGCACCCGCAGGTTCTGCATGAGGATGGGCGTCAGCGGCACCGACCCCGCGCCGCCGCTGAGCACGCCAATCACAGACACCGTTCCGCCGGGCCGGACCGCGCGCAGCGACTTCTCGAACGTCCCCGCCCCACCCACCTCCACCACGTGGTCCACGCCCACGCCGCCCGTCAGCGCGCGCGCCGCCTTGTCCCAGTCCGGCGTCGTCCCGTAGTTGATGCCGTCATGTGCGCCAAGCGCCCGGGCGCGCGCCAGCTTGGCGTCACTGCTGGAGGTGATGATGATTCTCGCGCCCATCAGCCGGGCGATCTGCAACGCGAAGGTGGACACGCCACCGGTGCCCTGAAGCAAGACGGTGTCTCCCGCCTTGAGCGCCCCGTGGGTGACCAGCGCGCTCCACGCCGTCACGGCCGCGCACGGCAGCGTCGCCGCCTCTTCATCGGAGAGATAGCCGGGCGTGGGCACCGCGCCGTCCTCGTGCAGCAGCACCGTGTCCGCGAGGGCACCGTCCAGCGGTCCTCCCAGCGTGCTCCCCTGCGCCGCCCGCGTGGGCTCCCCGGCGCTCCAGGCCTGGGCGAAGAGGCTCATCACCCGGTCGCCGGGCTTCACCCGCGTCACCCCCGGGCCCACCGCATCCACCACGCCCGCCGCGTCCGAGTTGGGAATGAGGGGCAGCTTCTGCCGGGGGTTGTAGCGCCCCTCCACCATCATCAAGTCACGGGAGTTGAGGCTCGTGGCCTTCACGCGCACCCGCACCTGCATGGGGCCGGGCGTCGGGTCCGGCCGCTCGACCTGAACCAGCTTGTCCAACCCAAACCCCGCTTGGATTTCATAGGCTCTCATGGGTGAGGAGTTGTACCCCGCGCCTCCCATCACGCCTACAGTGCGGAGCCACCGTGTCCGTGCTCGTCCTCTTCACCTGTTCGCTGCTGGCCACGGCGCCCACGCCGCGCTTTCCCAAGGGCACCGCGCGCATGGACGTGGGGCCCGCGCCGCACGGCCTGCCGGACTGGCGTGTCCAGCGCTGCGCGGAATGCCACGCCGTCCAGGTGGACGCCTGGCGACTCAGCGGGCACGCCACGGCCCGCGCGGATGACGTCTTCCAGGTCGCGTTGACGGAGGACCGGCCCGGCTGGTGTGTGCAATGTCACGCGCCGCTCGCTCGGAACCTGGAGCGGGGTCCACTCCCCAAGGACAGCCCGCCCGAGGAACACGGCGTCACCTGCGCCGGCTGCCATGCGCCCCCGGGCAACGAAGGCCAGGCGCCCGGAATGCCCTGCGCGGGCTGTCACCAGTTCGGCTTCCCCGTGGTGACGAGCGCGGGCCAGCGAGTGCGGCTGTCGCCCACGCAGCTTCAACAGGACACGGTGGGAGAGTGGCGCCGCTGGCAGACCCAGAGCGGCGACACGCGCCATTGCACGTCCTGCCACATGCCCCGGGGCAACCATGGCTTCGGCGGCACGCGGCGCACCGAGTCCCTCAAGGCCGCGCTCCGGGTGGAGCAGGCGGGCGCGTCCCTCCGTGTCTCCACACGCGAGGTGGGCCATGCGTTTCCCTCGGGTGACGTCATGCGCTGGGTGAGCGTGGACGTCTCCGGGGACCCGCTCTTCGAATCCTCCCGCACGGTGGCCACGTTCGGCCGCCGCCTGGAGGTCCGGGAGTGGCCTCATGAGCCCCTGCCCCACCTGGGCGCGGTGGAGGACACCCGCCTGCTGCCAGGAGAGACACGTCACGTGCCTCTCCCCGCGGGGGCCCGGTACGCGCGCGTCATCTACCACCTCGTGTCCCGCGAGCAGGAAGACTCGGGACTCTACCCGCCAGGCCTGTCCCGGCTCGTGCTCTGGGCCTCGCCCCTCCAACCCTCCCCGCCGTCCCACCCCGTGAAGGAACGCACGCCATGATCCTCCTGTCGCTCTTCCTCGCCGCGACACCGCCCATCATGCTCGAACCCGACGCGGGCGCGGCGAACCGGCTGCATCCCCGCCGCGTGACGGCCTCCTCCTTCCTGAAGAGCGGAGGGAAGGACCACCCGCCGCTCTACGTCGCGGATGACGACCCGGCCACCGCCTGGGTGGAAGGCGCCAAGGGCCGGGGCGAAGGCGAAGCCCTGGAGTGGTGGGGACCGGAGCTCACCCGCGCGAAGACGTACCGCCTGTTCATTCGCAATGGCTTCCAGCAGTCCGCGGAGCGCTTCCGCGCCAATGCCCGGCCGCGCAAGGTGAAGCTGGAGCCGCTCGTCCAGGGCGAGACAGGGCCCCAGGTGACGGGCACCCCGCTGGTGACAGAGCTGAAGGACGTGCTCGGGTGGCAGGAGGTCCGCCTGCCTGTTCCGAACCAGGTCCACGGGGTGCGGCTCACGCTCGTCTCGACCTATCCAGGCGCGTCGCACGCCAACACCAGCCTCAGTGACTTGCGCGTGTACGTGGAAGGTGACGACCCCTACAAGCCGGAGGCAGAGTCCGCGGCCTTCGAGCAGGTCCGCGCGTCCGTCCTCGAGCGCAAGCAGGCCGCCGCGCCTGACGGCAACGAGGCCCGGATTGAGTGGGCGCCCCGCTACGAAGGGGAGGTGCTGTTCACGCTGGACCGCTCCCGCGAGGAGGGCGAATACGCGCGAGGGCTGACCTACGCCGTCGGACTGTTCTCCACGATTCCCGTGAAGGACAGCTACAAGCCGGCGCTGGAGCGCGCGAAGAAGCTGGCCGCGCTCTTCGACCGGGTAAACCTCGACTACGAGGGCCAGGACTCCGAGGCGCGCGCGAAGTGGAGACGCGTCACCCCCGCGCAACCCCGGGCCCAGAAGGTCGTGGCGCGAGCGTCGCTCTCCAGCATGGAGAGCGACGGCCTCTCACCGGTCTCCGGTCTGCTCCACCTGGAAGACGCGCGCTTCTTCGAGGCGGATGCCAGCCCCGCGCAGATGCTGGCGACCCTTGAGCAGACCCACGAGAAGGAGGCTCAGGAGGCCAGGGTCTGCATGAGCAGATGCGAGCGCCAGCGCAAGGCGGTCGCCTTGCCCGAGGGCAGCTTTGACTGCTCCTGCGTGCGCGAGTGCCTGGGCGGCTGCAATCGCGTCTCCAGCCTCTCGCTCATGAAGCCCCAGCCCTCGCGCCCCGGCGGAGCCTTCATCCTGGGCTCACTCGCCCGCCCCACGTCCTTCCTCCATGGCAGGGTCGAGTTCACCGGCACCCGTGAGACCTGGCCCACCTTCCGCCAGACGCTCATCGCCTATGCCGGAGCGAAGGCCGAGGCCGTGCTCACCTACGACGACGCAGTCGCCAGGAAGGGGAACGCCCTCCGCATGCGCATCCATGTCCTCGACTGGAGCGAGACGAACGGCAAGGCGAGCCTGTCGGCCATCACCACCTTCCTCGTCTCCGAGACCCACGTCCGGGTGATGCGCCATCACCCGGTGAAGCGGGCCTGAGTCACCCCAGCGGGCCCGGAGACCACCTCCGGGTCCGCCGTGAGCGCTTCAACCCCGCGCTCAGGGCTGCTTCTGGAGCTGCACCGTCAGTGACGTCATGCCGCCGGACGCGCCGAATGAGACGGTGCCCGCGGTGAAGTGCTGCTCGGTGAAGCGCGTGACCAGGGCGCCGGTGATGGTGTCGTGGGACGCCAGGTCCTCATCCCAGAGGCGGAAGGCCCACCCCTCCGCCATCAACTGGCTCGCGCGCGCCGTACACCCTCCCGTGGTCCACGTGGGCGTGGCGCTCTGCACCACGGGCGTCCTGAACGCGGAGGTGGCCCCCGGACACGCCATCTCAACGAACACGTCCGGCGGTGAGCTGTCCGCGTCCCACGCCGAGCCATTGTTGTTGGCGGCCACCTGGGCGGCGACGGGCTGGACGCGCCAGACACCCTCCGGGTCCACGCCGCAGGACTGGTCCGCCTTGCACACCTGCGCGGTACCACACGCCTGGCACGCGGCCCCTGCCTTGCCACACGCCGAGGTCGACGTTCCCGTCTGACAGACATTGTTGAAGCAGCAGCCCGCGCAGTTCGAGGCGTTGCAGTCCACCTTCTGCGGCGTGCCACCAGGGTTGTCGTCCTCTCCACCGCAGGCAACGAGGGTGGACAGGGCCAGCGCTACGAGCATCGCAATCCGGAACATGTTCTCTCGCTTGGGAATCGAGTGCAGGTGCAGCTCGACGCGAAAGATGTTCCGGCGCGGGCGGCGTGTATCTACCCCCTGGGTGGTAGGCGGGCCACGGCCTGCCGGGGCGTGAGGATGGCGAAAGACAGGCCCGCACGGCCCGCCATGGACAGCACCCGCTTGTCCTTGCTCACCAGCCACGCCGCTCCGGCTCGCGCGGCCAGGCTCAGGAACTTCTGGTCGTCCCTGTCCCGGCAGCGGGGCAATGACGGCGTGGGCACGGACTCGGCGGACGGCGCCAGGTGGACCTGGGCCCGGTAGCGCTCGAACGCAGCGGTCCGCTCTGGCGCGCCCAGGCCGGGCTGGAAGTTGCGCGAGGCCAGCACGTAGCCCAGCTCCGCCAGCGTGTCCGCGTCCGTCCAGGCGGTCAGCGCCCCCGCGGCGAGGGCCCCGGCCAGCGGGCGTGTGTAGGGGTCATCGAACACGAAGAGGTCCAGGACCACATTGGTATCCAGGACCACCGGCAGCGGCGTGAAGGGCATCAGGTGTTCCAATCTGGCCATCATGCCCTCCTGGCGGGCGGGAATCACGGCGCCTGCCCCGCGAGGCCCTTTCCCACGAGGCCTCGCGACGTGGTACCCCCAAGCCGTGAGCGACTCCTTCGAACAACTGGGCCTCTCGCGGGAGACGCTGGGCGCCCTGCGCCGCGCGCGTTTCACGCAGCCCACCCCCATCCAGAAGCAGGCCATCCCTCCAGCACTCGACGGCAGGGATGTCATCGGCTGCGCGGCCACCGGAACGGGCAAGACGGCCGCGTATGTCCTCCCCCTGGTGGAACGGCTCGCGGGCAAGAAGGGCACGCTCGCGCTGGTGCTGGCCCCCACGCGTGAGCTGGTCCAGCAGATCGCCGAGCCGGTGCGCTTCTTCGCGGAGCCCCGCCGCCTCACGCACACCGCCGTCATTGGCGGCGAGGACATGGGCGCGCAGGTCAACGCCCTGAAGACGCTGCCCTCCTTCGTCATCGCCACGCCGGGGCGGCTGGTGGACCTGATGGAGAACACCGACGTCCGCTTCCCGCACCTGGAAGCGCTCGTCCTCGACGAAGCCGACCGGATGCTCGACATGGGCTTTTTGCCGCAGCTCGAGCGCATCGTCGCCCACCTGCCCCGCCGCCGGCAGACGCTGCTGTTCTCCGCGACGCTCGGGCCCGACGTCACCCGCTTCGCCAAGAGCCGGCTGTACAACCCCGTGCGCCTGGAGGTCACCCGCAGCGGCACGCCCGCCGAGCGCGCCGAGCAGCGCCTGTACTTCCTCCGGCCCGAGGAGAAGACGCCGCTGCTGCTCACCCTGCTGGCCCAGGACTCGGCGACGGCGCTGGTGTTCACCCGGGCGAAGGAGCGCGTGGACAAGGTCCAGCGGGCGCTCCAGCGCGCGGGGTACAAGACCGCGGTGCTACACGCGGACCGCACGCAGAACCAGCGCAAGCAGGCCATGGAGGGCTTCCGCAACGGCACCTACCGCTGCCTCGTGGCCACCGACATCGCGGCGCGCGGGCTCGACGTGGAGGACGTGGGCCACGTCATCAACTACGACCTGCCTCATGCGCCCGAGGACTACGTGCACCGCATCGGCCGCACGGCCCGGGCCGCCGCCAGCGGTATCGCCTCGACTTTCGCCATCACGCGCGAGGGGCAGGTCATCACGCGCATCGAGCACTTGATGCGCTCGGAGATTCCCCGCGTCCAGGTGCCGCGCGAGGACCCCGTCTTCAAGGAGGCGTGGGAGAGCTTCCTCGCCGCGCAGAAGGACCCGGGCCCTCCGCAGCAGGACCACGGGCAGTCGAAGCGCACGCCGGACCAGGCACCAGGGCGGCACGCGCGCTCGCACGGCAAGCGCCGCGCATAGGCGCGGGGCGGCCTTGCGTCAGGCTGGCGTGCCCGGCGCCTCACGCGCGAGGGCATCGCGGAAGAAGGCGCTGCCCTGGGCGAGCCGCGCCACGTAGGGCCGCACGTCCTCGCGCGCCTCGGGGGAGAGCGCGGCGAACGGAATGACGTGTTCGTCCGGCACGTAGCGGAACGTCAGGTTGATGCGACGGGTGCGAAAGTCGGGCAGCTCCGGGGCCAGCGTCTTGCCCGTGCGCGTGTCCACCCGCTGCACGCGGTGGAACGTCTGCTCCTTCCAGCGCGCGCCACCGAAGAGCTGGAGCGAGCCGTCATCCAGCCACTGCTCCAGCACCACCGCGTCGCGCTCGCCCGGGCGGGAGGAGGTGACGAACTGGAGGAGGGCACGCTCACCGAAGGACAGCGAGGCCACGGGGCCCGGCTCGAAGTCCTTGTGCTCGCCCACGCGGGCGGTGTCCACCCAGCGCCCGTCCTCCAACCGGCTGCCGTAGAAGTTCACCAGGCAGGTGTTGAGGTGCCAGCGGGGAGGCATGTCCGGCCCGCGGTACATCCGCCGCGCCAGCTCCTCGATTTTCGCCACCTGGCGCTGGAGCACCGCCGGAAAGGGCTCGGCCTGGACGCACCGGTTCAGGATGCCCTTGGGCGGGTGGTAGTAGTCGAGGCACGCGAACTGCCAGTTGCCGAGCCAGTACACCGGCCGCAACAGCCTCCGCTGGGACTGCCCCGGCGGCGGGGGGAAGTGCTTGGAGTAGCGCTCCTCCCACAGCGGGTGGAGCGTCGCGAGCCAGCTCAAGGCCTCCGCGCGGTCGGCGGCGGACATGAAGCTCGCGTTGTAGTGGTGGCCGGGGGAGCGCTGACGAGCCTTGTGGGCCAGCGAGCGGCCCTTGTGCGGGGGAAACGCCATGGACGGCCCGTGCCTACCACACTCCGGAACGAACGAGCCCCGTGTCACCACCTGGGAGACACGGGGCCCAAGCCTGCATGGCGGGTGAAGGCCAGGTCACCGGCCGTGGGTGATGCCCGCGGCGCCCTCGCCCTTCTCGCGCATCGGCACGACAGTGGGCTGCACCGCCGGAGCCGGGCTGGCGGCGGCCTGCTCGGCCGAAGCGGCGGGCGTAGCCTCCGGAGACGTCTTGGCGGACGCGGGCTGTTCCTTTGTGGCGGCGGGGACCACCGCCGACGCCACGTTTACGGCGTTCACGGGCTTCACCGTCGAAGCCACGTCGATGGAGGTCCCCGCGGCAGGCTTCACCATCGGCGCCACCTCCCCCGCGGGAGCCGCGGACAGCACGGTCGAAGCCGCCTCGACGGAGGCCGCGCCCACCGCGGGGATGACGGAGGCAGCCTGCCGCGCCGCGGTGGCCCCGGCCCCCTCCGGCCGCGCACAGCCATTCTCCGCCTTGGACTCGGACGCCGCGGCCACCAACGCCGGGGCCGGGGCCACCGCGTCCGGCGGCAGGCGGCGGCCAGGCAGCACGAACGGCGGCGGCACGGGGCAGTGCGTGCAGGGCCCGCGCAGGGGCACGGACAGCCGGTTCCCCGCGCGCAGGAAGTTGCTCCGCATCCGGTTGGCCTTCTTGATCAGCGACACCGTCGACCCGTACTTGAGCGCGATGCCGCCCAACGTGTCGCCGTTCCGGATGCGGTGCGTCGTCACGTTGTGCTCCGGCTGGAGCGCCAGGAACGGCTGCACGCGGCGGCCCAGCTCCTGGGCACGCGGGTTGTGGAAGCGGATGTGGAAGTGGTCGCGGTGGCCGCGAGCGTGCCGGACGACGCCCGTGGGGCCGTCATTGAAAATCGAGTCCAACCACGCCTTGTCCTCGCCCACGCGCACCGCGTGGTCATAGATGACCTTCCGCACGCGACGGTCGACGAGAATCATCTGCACATCCGTCTTCACCAGCACCGAGCGGATGAACTCCCAGTTCAAGGCCACGTCGATGACGTGCTCACGCGCGCGGGTGCGGATGGGGTCCACCGTCGGGTAGTAGAAGCCCACGTCCACGTCACGGCCGTTCTGGTGGCTCTTGTGGGGGCGCATGTAGCCGCCCTCCTTGTGGCTCATCCCGTTGACCCGGAGCGGAGGCGCGTTCGGGAAGCGGGCCCGCACGTCACGGATGGCCTCGGCCAGATAGTTGACCGTCTCCTCGGTGGCCCAGGCGCCCGCGGGGGTGACCACAATCCAGTCGTCCCCCTTCGGGAACTGCTGGGCGTTCACCAGCCGGCCGCTGTGCGCGAAGCCCACGGCCATGGAGCCCAGCGACGCAATCTCATCCTTCCACCGCCGCGCCAGCTCCTCGTCGGAGATGTCCGCCGAATAGAGCGGCCCCGTCGGCTCGGCGCCCGTGGCAACGGCGTCCGGCGTCTCCTTCTCGCCGTCATCGCCCTCACCCTCGGCCAGCTCCTCCTCCTCGGACTCCAGGTCCTCCGCGCTCAGCGCGCAGCCATCCGCGGGCTCGGAAGCAGCCGGGGCCCCCGGCTCGGCGGCCGGAGCGGACGCCAGGGGAGGAGCCTCCGGCGGCGGCTCGGCGGCGGCCACGGGGACGGAGTCCTGGGCACGCACGGCGGCGGCCGGCACAGTGCCAGCATGGGGGGAGACACGCGCGGCACAGCCGGCGCAGACGAGCAGGAGCCAGATTGGGTAACGCACCGGCGCGGAGGATGGCCCGGAATCCCGCTGGGCACAAAGCACCGACCGGGAAATCTGGCCGCCCCCGGCGCCCCCAAGCGCTGTGAGAGCGGCCCTCTCGTACCTCCAGAGCGGAACGGGCCCGCCCAGGCGCCCTGCCCGCCTGCCCTCCAACGAGGCGCTAAGGGGTGGGCTCGGCGTGGGCGACGTCCAGGGCGAGCTCAATCATCTCGTCGAACGTCGTCTGCCGCTCCTGCGGCGTGAGCTTCTCCCCGGTGATGATGTGGTCCGACACCGTGAGCAGCGCCAGCGCGCGGGCGCCCGACTCCGCGGCCACGCCGTAGAGGCCGGCGACCTCCATCTCGACGGCCAGGACGCCCATCCGCGCCAGGGTGGCGTTGAGCTGCTCCTGCGGGTGGTAGAAGAGGTCGGAGGTGAAGACGGGTCCGGCGCGCACAGGCTTGTTGCGCCGCTCCGCCGCCTCCACGGCCCGCCGCGCGAGCGTGAAGTCCGCCACCGCGGCGAAGTCATGACCCATCAGCCGCATCCGATTCACGTTGGAGTCCGTGCCGGCGCCCGTCGCGACGATGACCTCCCGGACCTTCACGTCGGTGCTCAACGCGCCGCAGCTGCCCACGCGGATGAGGACGCGCGCCCCATACGTCTTGACGAGCTCGGTGGCGTAGATGGAGATGGAGGGGACGCCCATCCCGTGCCCCATCACCGACACCCGCCGGTTCCGGAAGGTCCCCGTGAAGCCGAGCATGTTGCGCACGGTGGAGACCTCGCGGGCACCTTCCAGGAAGCGTTCGGAGATGTAACGCGCCCGGAGCGGGTCGCCGGGCATGAGGACCACGTCAGCGAAGTCACCGGGGGCAGCGGAAATATGAGGAGTCGCCATGGGCGCACCATAGCTACGGCGCCGCCACCCAGGCCACGTGGAAGTGGGCGTCCAGCGTGGCGCCGGGGAAGCTCGCCGGCAGCGGCGGGAAGGGCGCCGCCTTCTTCACGGCCGACAGCGCGGCGGCATCCCACGTCTTCGAGCCGGACACCGTGGACACGTCGGCGGAGAGGAGCTTGCCGTCCCGGCCAATCACGGCCCGGACCACCGTCTTCTTCCCCAGACCGGGCGTGCCCTTGGCGCCGGGTTGCCGCCACTTCCCCGCGACGCGCGAGTAGACCTTCTGCTGGTAGTCAGCGCTGGTCAGGTCCTGCTGGAAGAAGGCCTGGAGCCGCGGACTGCCCGCGGCGGCCAGGGCCAGGGGCGACAGGGCCAGGGTGAGCACGGCGGCGAGCGCCAGGCGACCATTTCGGGACAGGATTTCCAAGAGCGCTCCCTCGTCAAGAAGCCGCTCACCATAGCCGCGCGGACGGCCCCCGTCCTCCCGAATGCAAGACAGGCAGGCGCCGCGTGTCATGCGTCGTTCGAGTTGCATCCCCCTGCCCCGTCCGGGACATTGCCCGCGGAGTAGGGATGATGCTCGGCTACCAGACGAATCCACAGTGGCGAGACATGTCTGACTTCGTGGTTCACTTCACGAAGCCGGGACCGCCCTGTCATGACGCCTACCAGAACATGATGAGCATCCTCGGCGCCCGGACGCTCATCCCCGGCGCCGAGGGCTTCGGCATCGCCCGCCGGGAGCCCGCCGTCGCCGAGCGCCACCGCTCCGTGTGCTTCAGCGAGATTCCCCTGGACCAGCTCGCCCGGCTCGTCCAGCGCCGCAGCCTGTATGGCATTGGCTTCAGCAAGAGCTACATCCTCTCCCAGGGCGGCGGCCCCGTCTGGTACGTCCAGTACGCCTCCCCCGCGCATCTGGCCCTGAAGCACCAGGTGGAGCGCGCGCTCGCGGCGCCTTCGCCCCAGCAAGAGCCCATCTGGTCCATGACGCCCTTCGTGGACATCCAGGGCGACCACCACAACGCGCCCTACAGCTACCGCTTCGACTGGGAGCGCGAGTGGCGCGTGCCGGGACTGCTCCGCTTCACCGAGTACGACGTCGCCGCCCTCTTCCTCCCGGAGGAGCTCCACGACACCGCGCGCGACTTCTTCGCCTGGGCCGTGCGCGAGAAGGCGGGCCCTGGCTACTTCTGTCCCTGCCTGGACCCGCTGTGGAAGTCGGAGCAGATCGCCGAGGCGCTCGCGAAGCACGCCGTTGACTCCGTGCGCCTCAAGGCCGGGTAGCCCCTGGGAGACAAGGGCGCTTGACCCTGCACCTTGGTGCAGCCCGTAACGTTCCTCGCATGAACCGGAACGAACCCACCCGCATCATCCAGGCCAGCGCCCTCTACGACCTCGTCGTCACCGCCCCCTTCGCCACGCCGTGGACGGCGGGCTGGCTCCTGGAGAAGCTGCACCACCTCCATGTCGTCCTTGCCCTGCCCGGCGCCGCGCCGCCGGAGTTCGGGCCCATGCACCTCTTCTTCGTGAGCCTGATGGGCACCATCGTCACGGTGTGGTCCGTCCTGCGCCTGTGGAAGCCGGAGCCCTCACTGGGCGCCGCGGACACCGTTGGCCGTGCCGGCTTCTCGCTCTGGATGGCCGTGGCGTTCGCATCGGGCCAGACGGGCATCCTCGCCATCATGCTCGCGCTGGAGCTGACGTGGTTCTTCGTCCAGGGGAGTGCCATCCTCCAGTGGTGGAGGAGACACCATGCGCACGCGCCCCGCTCCCAGACGGCCTGACACCGCCCCCCTGCGCATCAGCGAGCTGGCCCGGGCCGCGGGCGTGGGCATCCCCACGCTCCGGTTCTACGAGCGGCGCAAGCTGATGCCCCCGCCCCGCCGGACACAGAGCGGCTACCGCGAGTACACACCGGAGGACGTGACGCGCGTGCGCTTCATCCGGCGCGCGCAGGAGCTGGGCTTCACGCTGCGGGAGGTCGCCGCCATCCTCGCGATGTCGGACGGGCGCAGCCCCTCCCCCTCCGAGATGGAGACCTTCGCGGCGGCGAAGCTCCACGCCATCGACGCGCGCGTGAAGGACCTCCAGCGGATGAAGCGCGCCATCCAGAAGCTGCTGGCCCAGGGAGGTTGCCCACCAGACACCGCGTGTCCCGTCCTGGCCTCGCTGGGCGCCCTCCCCCCGGCGTCCACGAGCCGACAGCGGCCTGCACCTCGGGGGGTGCCAGGCACGTCATGGAGTGGTTAATCCTGCGAGCCTGACGTGGCGTTCGAGGGGGAGAGACCAGGTGGGCGCAAGACGCTTTCCAAGGATGTTTCTGGCGGGAGTCGCGGGGCTGCTGGTGGCGTGTGGTGGCAACTCCGGAAGCCTTGACGCTCCAGCCCCCGCCAGCGAGGCCCCTGACAACGGGACGCGCCCCGACGCGGGCCTGCCTCCTGATGGCACGGACGGAGGGGCGACGCCCGACGCGGGTGGCGGCCCAGGCACTCCGGACGGGGGCGCCCCTGATGGCGGCCCACCGCCGCAGACCCGCCGCTGTGCGCCCACCGCGGGCGAGCCGCGCTGGGTGCTCGAAGGTGAGCCCGTCTCCGCCACCGTGACATGCTCCACCGGCCACGCCGCGCCGGACACGCGCTTCGTCGTGGACCCCCTGCCACCCGGCGCCCGGTTCGATGTGGCCACCAGCACCCTGAGCTGGACGCCCGGCAAGGACCAGGCCGCGGTGTGGCACCTCACGCTGCGCGAAGAGCGCACCGGTGAGACGGGCACGCTCAAGGTCGGCGTGGCGGAGAACGAGTCCGCGCCCGGCAACGTCCCCATCGTCGACCCGGCGGCCTACACGGAGGAGTTCGGCCTGCCGGTGTTCCACCTCTCCTACGAGGGCAAGCTGACCGCGGGCGGCTACCGGCCGGCGCAGCTCGTCTACCGGGGCCAGCGCTTCGACCTGGAGGCGAAGTACCGGGGGGCCACCTCCAGCGTGTTCCCCAAGCGCAGCCACACCCTGAAGTTCCCGGACGAGGACCTGTTCTCCGAGCCCGTCTTCGGCAACGGCTTCAAGAATCGCAAGCGCGTGGTGCTCATCACCACGTTCAATGACAACGCCTACATGCGCTCGCGGCTCGCCTTCGACGTGTGGAGCCGGATGAGCCCGGGCCATATCCACCTGCGCACCTACAGCGCGGTGCTCTACGCCAACAACAAATACGTCGGCCTCTACACGGTGGCGGACCACGTCAACAAGCGCCTGATGGCCGCGCACGGCATCAACAAGGACGCGGACGCCTTCAAGGCCGTGGACAACCGCGCCAACTTCTCGCGGCTGCGCAAGGACGGCACGCCCAAGGCAAGCCTCCGTGAGGGCTACGAGAAGAAGGAGGGCTCCCCCGAGGAAGGTGAGCCCGGCGCCTTCGCGCCCATGGAGGCCCTCACCGCCTTCATCGCGGACTCGGACGTGGACGCCTTCCGCGCCGGATTCCCTGAGCGCATGAACGCGCGGGACTACGAGGACTGGTGGATCTTCAACACGCTCATCCTGGGCGTGGACTCGCAGGCGAAGAATGCCTACCACGCCTACGACCCGGCCACCGGCGGCCCCTGGCGCTACATCCCCTGGGATCTGGACGCGAGCTTCGGGCAGTCCTACGACACCACCCGGACCTCGCCCACGGCGCGGCCCACGTTCCGGGAGGACAACCTGCTCTTCGAGCGCATGCTGGCCGACCCCGCCATCGCCGGGCCCCTGCGCGAGCGCTACCGGGCGCTGCTGCGCGACACGCTGAACGTGGAGGCCCTGCAGGCCCTCATCGACGGCTACGTCCAGGAGACGGCGGCGTCCGCGCGGCGTGACTGGGCGAAGTGGGGTGAGAAGCACCGCGACTTCGGCGACCCGGATGACCCGTGGGGCGGCCACGGCAACTTCCCCCACTGGCACACGCGCCAGGACTTCAACTCCTACGAGGAGGAAGTCGAGTACGTGCGCCAGTGGATTCGGACCCGCTGGGGCGCGCTGGAGCGCCAGCTGCCCTGAACGGTCGGGTGTCCCCTCCCTCGGTGGAGGGGACACTCGGATCGCGGCCTAGAACGCCGCGGAGCCCGGCACGCGCGGGTACGGAATGGCGTCCCGGATGTTCTGCAGACCGCACATGTAGACGATGAGCCGCTCGAAGCCGAGCCCGAAGCCCGCGTGCGGCACGGAGCCGTAGCGCCGCAGGTCGCGGTACCACTGGTAGCTCTCCGGCTTGAGGCCGAACTTCTGGATGCGCTGGTCCAGCACGTCCAGGCGCTCCTCGCGCTGGCTGCCGCCGATGATTTCGCCAATGCCCGGGGCGAGCACGTCCATGGCGGCGACCGTCTTCCCGTCGTCGTTGAGGCGCATGTAGAAGGACTTGATGGCCTCCGGGTAGTTCATCACCACCACCGGCCGGCCCACGTGCTCCTCGGTGAGGTAGCGCTCGTGCTCCGTCTGGAGGTCCTTGCCCCACTCAGGCGTGTACTCGAACTTCTTCTTGGCCTTCTTCAGGATTTCGACGGCGTCGGTGTAGTCGATGCGCTCGAAGCTGGAGTTGATGAACTTCTCCATGCGCTCGGTGACGCCCTTCTGCACCCGCTCCTCGAAGAACTTGAAGTCCGGCGCGCAGTCATCGAGCACCGCCTTGAAGACATACTTGAGGAAGCGCTCGGCCAGGTTCGCGTCCTCGTTGAGGTCCGCGAAGGCAATCTCCGGCTCAATCATCCAGAACTCGGCCAGGTGCCGCGTGGTGTTGGAGTTCTCCGCCCGGAACGTCGGGCCGAACGTGTACACCTTGGACATGGCCAGGGCATAGGCCTCCGCGTTGAGCTGGCCGGAGACCGTCAGGTACGCCTCCTTGCCGAAGAAGTCCTTGTGCCAGTCAATCTTCCCGTCTGGCGTGCGCGGCGGGTTCACCGCGTCCAACGTGGAGACGCGGAACATCTGCCCGGCGCCCTCCGCGTCGCTCGCGGTGATGATGGGCGTGTTGACCCAGAAGAAGCCCTCCTCATCGAAGAAGCGGTGGACGGCCTGGGCCGCGCGGTGACGCACGCGAGTAATCGCGCTGAACGTGTTGGTGCGCACGCGCAGGTGGGCCACGTCGCGGAGGAACTCCAGCGTGTGCTGCTTGGGCTGGATGGGGTACGTGTCCGGGTCATCCACGAAGCCCAGCACCTGGACTTCATCCGCCTGGACCTCGTAGGCCTGCCCCTTGCCCTGGGACTTCACCAGCGTGCCCCGGCTGATGACCGAGCAGCCCGCGGTGAGGTGCAGGATTTCCTTCTCGTAGTTGGGCAGCGAATTCGGAGCGACGACCTGGATGGGGTCGAACGTCGACCCGTCGCTGACGTTGACGAAGCTGATGCCCGCCTTGGAGTCGCGGCGCGTGCGCACCCAGCCGCGGACCTCCACCTTCGTCCCCTCCTCCACCCCTCCCGCGAGGGCCTTCTTCACACTGACGACCTGCATTGACGCTCTCCCTTGAGCCGTTTCGGGGACTGCGAGTTAGCCGGGCCCCGGCCCCGAGGACAAGGGCGCTGTGGCCCCAAGCGTCACCACCCAGGCCGCCCGGAGGCGCTGCTGGGGGCTCCAAGCACCCCGCCAGGCCGCCTGAAACCCAGCCAACCGTGTCAGACCCTCCAGGTATCTTTCTCCCATGGTCGCCCGAAAAGGGGACCAGCGATTCCACGAAACCCTCACGTCCCTCGCGGGCCTCACGGCCTGCCCTGGCCGTGCCATACCTGGAGAGTCACATGGCTACTCGCAAGACGTCCAAGCGCAACGTCGTCGCCCGCAACCGCTCCACCGAGGCCACCAAGGCCGCCTTCGAGGAGCTCGCTCGCAAGGCGCGTAGCAAGCCCATCGTCTCCACCAAGGAGCAGGACGCGCAGGAGGCCCACGCGAAGAACGTCCTCGCGGACGTGTCCAACCTCACCGCTGAATCCGCCGTGAAGAAGGTCACCGAGGCGGGCCTCACCATCAACAAGACGCTGGCCGGCATCAACGAGCAGGTCATCTCCCTGGTGGAGGAGCTCAAGCAGCTCGACGAGGCCATCCAGCTCAAGACGGAGGAGCTGAACGGGCTGCACGGCAAGGACGTGGCCGCCAGCGCCATCGACGTGCTCGTCGCCGAGTACGACAAGAAGAAGGCGGAGCTCCAGGCGGAGCTGGAGCGGCTCCAGAAGGACATCGAGGATACCCGGGCGAAGGCCGCCGCGGACCAGTCCGCCGAGCGGCAGGCCACCGAGGTCGCCCGCAAGCGCGCCGAGGAGGAGTACGCCTATGACACCCAGCTCCAGCACAAGAAGGAGCAGGACGCCTTCGCCGAATCACTGCGCCAGCAGGCCGCCACCGAGCGCGACCGCAAGGAGAAGCTGGAGAAGGACTGGGCCAGCCGTGAGGACGCCCTGAAGCAGCGGGAGAAGGAGCTGGAGGACCTGCGCAAGCAGGTGGCGGACTTCCCGCTGGTGCTCAAGAAGGAGACGGACACCGCCGCGGCGGTGACAGGCAACCGGGTGAAGTCCGAGTGGGAGCTGAAGCTCACGCTCGCCACCAAGGACGCGGAGACAGCGCAGCGCGTCGCCGCCATGGAGATTTCCTCGCTCAAGGAGACCGCCACCAGGCAGGCCCAGGCGCTCCAGACGCTCCAGACGGAGCTGGCCGAGGCCAAGCGCCAGGTCCAGACCATCGCCGAGAAGGCGCTCGAGTCCGCGTCCGGCGCCCGCGCGCTGGCGGAGGTCCAGGGCGTCATCGCCAACCGCGACTACAGCAAGGGCAAGTAGCCCGCCGCCGGGGAGTCTTGGGCTCACGGGTTACTGCCGCCCTCCCGGGTGATGACAGGCTTTGAGCGCTGTTAGGCTCCTGGAATGGACAAGACCTCCGGCGGGAACGCGTTTCCCACGCAGCTCCTCTATGAGCGAATCGGTGGCTATTGGCTCACCCAGGTCATTGGCGCGGCGGCCCGTCTGGGCATCGCGGACCTGCTCGCCAAGGGGCCTCGGAGCAGTGACGCGCTGGCGGCCGAGCTCGGCGTCAGCGCGGACGGCCTGTACCGGCTGCTGAGAGGCGGCATCCCCGCTGGCATCTTCCAGGAGGTGGGTGCGCGGACCTTCGCCCTGACGCCCATGGGCGAAGGGCTCCGCTCGGACATCCCGGGCTCGCTGCGGGACATGGCCATCGCGCAGAGTGACCGTGCCCACTGGCTGCCGTGGGGGCAGCTCACCGAGGCCGTTCGCACCGGGAAGTCCACGGTGCGCGCGGCCCTGGGCACCGACATCTGGGAGCACTTCGCCAGGCACCCCGACGAGGCGGCGCGCTTCGCCCGGGCCATGGGCAACCTGTCCGCCCTGGTGGCCCATGAGTTGACGCAGCAGGTCGACTTCTCCCTCTTCGCCCATGTGGCGGACATTGGCGGCAGCCAGGGGGCGCTGCTGGCGCAGGTGCTCCGCGCCAACCCCGCCTGCCGGGGCATCCTCTTCGACCTGCCGCACGTGCTCGAAGGCGCGAAGGCCTTGATTGAGGCCCAGGGCCTCACCGGACGGGTGGAGCTGGTGGGCGGCAGCTTCTTCGAGCCAGGGCTCCCCTCCGCCGAGGCCTACCTGCTCAAGCACATCCTCCACGACTGGGATGAGGACGCCTCCCTCGCCATCCTGCGGCACCTCCATGCCGCGGCGCCCTTGGGGGCCCGGCTCTTCGTGCTGGAGCTGGTGATGCCCGACAACCAGACGCCCTCCCCCGTGCCCCTGTTGGACCTCAACATGCTGGTGCTGGTGGACGGACGGGAGCGCACGGCCCACGAGTTCCAGTCGCTGCTGGCCCGGACGTCCTGGGAGCTGGTCCGCATCAGCCCCACCCAGGGCGGCACCTGCATCATCGAAGCCGTGAAGCGCTGAGCTACGGCGCGACCTGTTCGCGGAGGAGGAAGAGCTCCGCGAGCAGGTTGTCCACCGGCGCGAAGTCATCCGTGAGCAGCAGCGCGGGGCCCGCGGCCAGATAGGCGTCAATCTCCGCGCGAGGCACCCGGCCCGTGCGCGGCTGTTCAATGCCCAGGCCGCGCAGCAGCTCCGGCAGGCGCTCCAGCTCCATGGGCCGCGCCGAGCCCGCGACGATGTAGACACCCTGCCCCTTCGAGCCGCTGCGGGCGTCGTGGAGCAGCTCCACGTGGGGGAAGACGTCCTGCATCGTCCGGAGGGCCGAGCGCAGGAAGGAGCCCCGGGGAATCTCGTCGATGACGGTCAGCAGGTAGAGGCCGTCCGGCTTGAGCAACGAGCGCACCAGCACGTCGTACTCGCGCGTCATCAGGTGGTAGGGCACCGACAAATCATTCACCGCGTCCTGGACAATCAAGTCGTACGCGCCGCGCTCCGCCAGCTCCTGGAGGAACTGCCGCCCGTCCAGGCTGAAGGAGGTGATGCGCGTGTCCGGCTTCACGCCGAAGCGCTCCAGCGCGAGGCGCGTCACGGCCGGGTCTATCTCCACCACCTCCATCCGGACCTGCGGGACGTAGGTCTCCACCCAGCGCGGCACCACGTAGCCGCCGCCGCCAATCACCAGCACCCGGGGCTCCGCGGTGCGCGCGGCCACGTGGCGCACCACCTCCGAATGGATGTACCCGTGCGGATAGCCCAGGTACGACGGGTCCTCCAGGTCCACCAGGGTGTGCGTCAGGTGGTCCAGCTGCATGGCCAGCAGCCGCCGGCCGTCATGCTCCACCTGGTTGACCTTGATGCAGAAGTAGTCCGTCTCCTCCGTACACGGAGACGCGAACAGGCCCAGCGCGCCGAGCACCCCCGCCAGCGCGAGCGTGCCCGCGGTGGCGCCGACGAAGCGGGGCCGCCGCCATACCTGTCCCACGAAGGCCGCCAGCGCCACCAGGCCCAGGCTGGCCCCCATCACCAGCGGATAGACGCCCACCTTCGCGATGAGCCACCAGCCGGTGAGGAACGAGCCCAGCAGCGCGCCCGCGGTGCTCCACGCGTACAGCCGGCCCACGGTGCGCCCCGCCCGCCCCACGTCCGCCAGCGCCAGCCGGAGCACCTGGGGTGACAGCGTGCCCAGGGCCGTCACCGGCAGCAGGAACACCGCGGCCGTGTACGCGACGATGCGCGCCTGCAGGCCCAGGCCGTCGAAGTGGCCCTTCAGCACCAGCCACTGGTGGATGGGAGGAATCAGCAGGCAGCTGGCCGCCGCAAGCAGCATGGAGCCGGCGAGCACCTCCTGCCGGGGCCACCGGTCCGCCAGGTGTCCGCCCACGAAGTTGCCCAGCGCCATGCCCGTCAGCACCACGCCGATGATGCCGGTCCAGCTCAACAGGGAGACGCCCACGGTGGGCGCCAGGATGCGGCTGGCCGCCAGCTCGATGGCGAGCGTGCAGAAGCTCGCGCTGGCCACCAGGAAGCACGCCAGCACGGGCCGGGTGCGCAGGTCCACGCCTGTCGAGGACGGCGCGGCGTCCGCTGCCGCCACGGCGGACATTGGTTCGACGGGCGGCGCGGACACGGAGGCCCTGGGCAGCGCCACCAGCGCGCACAGCAGCAGCGCGCCCGCCACGGTGAGGACGATGGTGGGCACGGGGAACCACGCCACCAGCACGAAGCCGGTGAGGAAGTTGCCGGCGAGGCTCCCCAGCGTGCCCAGCGCGTACAGCAGGCCCACGATGCGCCCCGCGCGCGCCAGGTCCGGCAGCAGCAGCCGGAGCGCCAGCGGCGTCACCATGGCCAGCACGAAGCTGACGGGAAAGAAGCCCAGGAAGGTGAGCAGGAAGGTGCGCGGCAGCACGGGGATGGGCCGCAGCGCGGCGCCATCCCCCAGCACGGCCACCCAGCCCAGCGGCAGGAGCGCGAGCACCGCCCCCAGCGCGGTGAGGCCCGCCAGCCACCGGAACGACGCGCCCCGCTCCGACAGCCGGCCGCCGGCGTAGCTGCCCAGGCTGATGCCCGCGAGCACCACGCCGATGATGCTCGTCCACGTGTGGAGCGAAGCCCCGATGAAGGGCGCCAGGAGCCTGGCGGCGGCCAGCTCCAGCACCAAGGTGGCGCAGCTCGTCACCAACACGAGGAGGGCGGCGCGGAGCACATCCAGACGAGACGCGGGGAGAAGAGCCATGCGGTGGCCGCGACTGTACCATCCCCGTCCGGGGCGCCCATCCGTGCTGGCGGGAATCACCCGAGGTGCGGGGAATCACGCCCCGCGCCTACGATGAGGCGTCCCACTCCGGGCGCCACGCCTGAAGAGAGACCGCGGACCCCGTTGCTACGTCTGGAGGCCCTGACCACATGGATACCGAAGCGCTCGCCCGAATCCCGGGCGTCAACCCGAACGTCCCCAACGCCGCCCGCATCTACGACTACACGCTGGGCGGCACGCACCACTTCGAAGCCGACCGGCAGGCAGCGGAGTACATGTTCTCGCTGGTGCCCTCCACCCGGAAGTGGGTGCGCATGCTGCGCGCCTGCCTGCGCACCGCCGCGCAGCGCCTGGCGGCAGACGGCTTCCACCACTGGGTGGACTTCGCGTCGGGCCTGCCCACCGGAGACCATGTCCACGCCGTGCTGCCAGACGCCCGCGTGCTCTACAGCGACGTCAACCCGCTCACCATCACCACGGCCCACCATCTGCTGGGGGACACGCCTCGCGTCCGCTACCTGGAGTGCGACATCCGCCAGGCGGGCGCCTTCCTGCGGCGGCCCGACGTGAATGCCTTCCTGGGGGGAGAGCGCCGCGTCGCCTTTGGCGCCAACGGCATCACCGTGTTCCTGTCCGCCGAGGAGAACCGCCAGTTCTTCCGCGACCTGTACGACTGGGCAGCCCCGGGTTCGAAGTTGTTCACCACCTTCGAGACGAAGTCACCGGACCTCAGCACTCCGAAGTGGGAGCAGTTCGTCGGCATGTTCCGGCAGATGGGCGAGTCCTTCCAGCTCTACTCGCTGCCCGAGTACCTGGACCTGTGTGGCCCCTGGGCCCGGGACGCCACCGGCGTGCTGCCCGTGCGTGAGTTCCTCGGGCTGCCCCCGGAGCACATCACCGCCGAGGACCGCGAGGGCGTGGGCATCGAGTTCTACGCCGTCGTCCTGGAGAAGCGCTGACCGTCCTCATCGGGTGGAGCGAGCGTGCGGGCAGGCGCTCGCGCCCATCCCCGTCGGGGCGGCACCTCGCCACGCCTCCCTGCCGTCTGCCTCCCCAGCGGCGCGTGACTACCGTCTTTGCAGGCAACACGCGCACACGAGAGGAGACGGAGCATGTTTCAATCGAGAAGGCGTCGGGTTTTTGCGGGCGTGATGATGGGAGCGGCCCTGTCGGTGGCCAGCGTCGGGTGCAGCTCGACCCGCTCGGCGAAGGTGGACGAGGCGTGGCTGGCCCGGGTGCCCGAGGACCAGCTGGGCGACGTGCGGGATGCCCAGTCGCAGCGGCGCATGGCGCAGGACGCGGTCACCCGCTCCGAGGTGGCCGTCAATGACGCCAACCGGGAGCTGGAGGTGGCCAAGCGCGAGCTCGACGCGGCCAAGGCCCGCATGGAAGCGAACGAGGCTGCCCTGAAGGCCGCCAGGGCCACCGGCCAGAGCGAGAACATCTCCCAGGCTCAAGCCGAGCTGGGGAACGCGGAGTCGGCGCTCCGCGCGGCGCAGGCCCAGGTGGCGTACCGCGAACGGGTCATCGGCACGATGGAGGCAAGGAAGGAGCTGCGCGAAAACGAGCTGGCGGTGTCCGAAGCGAAACTCAACATGGCGGAGTATGAAGCGCTGAAGGCCAATCAGGACGTGCGCGCCCAGGAACTGTCCGAGGCGGACTTCGCCTCCGCCACCGCCGATGCCCAGCGCAACCTGGAGGAGGCCCAGCGCAAGCTGCAGACGCAGCAGCGCGAGGCACAGCAGGCCCGCGCCAGCTGGGAGCGGCTGCGCGAACAGGCCCGGGGCTACGGCGGCAGCGGCACCGAGTACGAGCAGCGCAATCCGTAGGTCACCGCGACCACCGGCCCGGCCGAGCCAGGACTGGCGCGGCCGGGTCCGTGACGCATCACTTCGGCGGACGGAAGACGTACTGGAACACGGGCGCGTCGGGCCCCGGCGGGTACTGCGCGTCCATGAAGGCGAAGTGGGCGTGGCCGGCGATGACCGCCTCGTTGAGGCTGTCGTAGAGCACCATCACGCCGGTGGCTCGACCGGACGCGTCCACCTGGACCTGGACCTTGAGGTTGCCCTTGAGGCCCGGCGTCTCCTGGAGCCGGTTCATGTAGAGCGCGACCAGTCCCATGGATACCCGGTTGTAGATTTGCTCCTGCGTGCCTCGCGCGGGTTGGGACGGCAACCGGAAGTGGCGCACCAGCGCGGCGGCCTCGCGCTCGGCCTCGGCGACCTGGCGCTCGGGAGCCGCCAGCGCCGCGCGGTAGGCGGCCAGCGCATCCTGATGGCGCTCCTGCTTCAACACCAACCGGGCTCGCAGCACGTGGATGTCGGCGCGGGCGGGCGCTCGCTTGGAAGCCGTCACCAGGTGGGCTTCGGCTGCCGTGGAATCTCCGCGCGCCTCGGCCAGCTCGGCCAGGCGAAGCAGGGGCTCCGCGTCTTCGGGCGCGGAGGCGGCGAGCCGGACCAGGGCCTTGTCCTCCGCGTCGGCGCGGCCCAGCTCACGGTACAGCCGCGCCAGCGCCCCCAGGGACGCGGGCGCCACACCGCCCAGCTCCGCGTAGCGCTCCAGCGAAGAGGCCGCCTTCTCCTTCTCCGAAGCGGCCAGCCACAGGTCGGCCTGGAGCCGGTGCGCCTCCTTGTCCCGGGGCTTGAGGGCCACCAGCTTCTCGCCCGCGGTCGCCGCGGCGCGCACGTCGTTGGCGGCGCGGGCCAGCTGCGCCAGCTTCCGCAGCGCCTCGGGTTGCTCGGGCCAGGCCTCCACCGTCCGCGTCAGCTCCGCGCGCGCGTCCGCCTCCCGCGCGGGAAGCCCGGCCAGCAACATGGCCAGGGACGTCCGAATCTGCGGCGCATCCAGTTGCGCGAGCGCCTCACGCAGCCGGGCTTCCGCCTCCGCGGGCTTGCCCTCCGCCTGGAGCAACACGCCCTGCGCCCACAGCGCCGGCGCGAAACCCGGCGCCTGCTTCAGAGCGGCGGCGATGGGTGGACGCGCCTCCGCCAAGAGCCCCCAGCGCACGTAGATGAGCCCCATGCCCACGAAGGGCCAGGGATTCTCCGGGTCCAGGGTGGAGAGCGCCTTCAGCTCGTTCCAGCACGCGTCCGAGGGAAAGGTGAGCCACGCCCGATACATGCGCGGCATCAAGTCCCCGGGCCGCGCCCGTGACTGCGCCTCCAACTCGCTCTCCACCGCACTGGCGCGGCCCCGGGCCCGGGCCGTCTCCAGTTGCCGCAGCGTCGCCATGACCTCCTCGGGCGGAGGCAACTCCCGGCGCCCCACCGCCCCCCGTGCCGGAGCGGCGAGCACGAGCAACACGAAGCACAGCGGGAGCGCGAACGAACGAGAGGCCATGGGGCGCGCGGACGATAGCAGACGCCCGTCCAGCGGAGGCCGCCTGCTCCCTTGGCGGCACGAACTCAGCAATTCCAGGGAAGCCCCGCTCCGGAAGGACGAGCCTTCCGGAGCGGCGCCTCGACCTTCACGTCAGGACGACGGGCTCAGCCAATCTCCAGCCGGCACGTCGAGCTGCAACCGTCGCGGCTGACGGTGTTGCCGTCATCGCACTCCTCGCCTTCGTCCTCCTGGGTTTCGCCGTCGCCGCAGCGCGGGCCCCAGAGGCAGCCTCGGCCGCACTCGCCGTAACCGCCGGCGTTGACGCCGTCATCGCACTCCTCGCCGGCGTCCTCGTCCACCACCGCGTCGCCGCAGGTGGCGGTGCACTCGGTGCGGGCGGTGAGGAAGTTGTTGAGCGTGAGGCGGTACGACGAGCCAGAGGTGTGGCGTTCAGCCTGGAACACCACGACCTCGTAGATGCCACCCAACCGCAGGCCCAGCGCGCTCGCCTGGCTCGACATGGTGATGGTGCCCGACGCCGGGCCATGCACGCCGCCCAGGTCCAGCGCCAGCCGCCCGTTGACGAAGACCCACACGTCGTCGTCACCGCGGAAGGTCAACACCTCGGTGCCCTTGTACTCGAACCAGTACCGGGCCTCGCTGGTGAAGTTGAAGTTGCGCTGCTGGCTGATGGTGTCCTCGCGCGTCGGCTCGAAGCCCGCGGCCACCCAGCCGCCGCTGTAGAGCGGCTCGTCGTCGAGCGGGAAGAACTGCTCGTCGTCGAAGACATAGGAGCCGTTCTGCTGGCGGTCGAGCACGAAGCTGCCGACGATGGTCTTGTTGACCCCTTCCACCGCCTTGTACCACTGGTCGAACGCGGCCCGGCCGTTGGTGTTGTTCGACTGCTGGCCTTCCTTGGCGTAGACGGGGCGGCCGTTCGCGTCGAGCCGGTTCTGCAGGATGCCGTCCTCACGGCCCCCGTTCTTGTTCTCGAAGTCGATGTGGCCGCGCGGCAGGTCGCCGGTGGCCGGCAGGTCGTAGCCGCGGAAGTCCCGGTAGACGACGGGGATGGACACCTGCGCGGGCGGCTCCTGCTCGATGAGCACGCACGCGAAGCCCTCCTCCAGCTTGCAGTCCGGCGAGCAGCCGTCATTGGCGCGCGTGTTGCCGTCGTCGCACTCCTCCACGGTGCTGCCCGGGAGGATGAGTCCGTCGCCGCACGTCTCCGCGCAGGTGCCGTCGACGCAGCGAGGCTCCGTGGTGCACAGCGGCGAGCAGCCGTCACCCATCACGGTGTTGCCGTCGTCGCACTGCTCGGTGCCCTCGGTGACGTCGTCACCGCAGGTGGTGCGGCTGCACGGCTGCCCCGGCGGGCACTTCCAGCCGTCCTCGAGCCGGCAGATGTCGCTGCAGCCGTCGCCCGGAGCGGTGTTGCCGTCCTCGCACTCCTCGTCACCGGCGATGATGTTGTCACCGCACTCCTTCGCGCGGCAGCGGCCACCCTGCGCCGGGCACGCCCAGCCGCTCTCAATCCGGCAGCTCCCGTTGCAGCCATCACCGCTGGACAGGTTCCGGTCGTCGCACTCCTCGCTGTCCTCGACCCGGCCGTTTCCGCAGTTCGTCAAGCGGACGCACGGCTCGCCCGGCACCTCGCAGAGGAACCCGCCCTCCACCTCGGTGCACGCCGCGTTACAGCCGTCGCCGTCCGCGGTGTTGCCGTCGTCACAGGCCTCGTGGGACTGGCGCTGGCCGTCACCACAGTCGGTACCAGCGTCCGCCGTGGACCCGTCCGGGAGGTTCGGGTTGGGACCGGCATCTGGCTTCGTCGAACCTCCGCCGCCGTTACAAGCCACCAACGTGAAGAGGAGAGATGCGAGCAACGCGCGCGCCAGCTGAGACCTGCGATGGGGGTTCACCATGGGAGCAAATGCTGAAAGTGCTTCGCACGGCTGTCAACGCATCACGGCAAGTCAGCGGATGCGCGGTGCAGACGGCGCGCAGATGTGCAGGCAGGACGGACTTTCCGTGCGTTTCCCGTCCCCTGCGCACATTTACATTCATGATAACAACGGCCGAAACATCACTTTCGTAGAAAGCCGCAAGTGACGTGAATCACGGAACTCACACGCCCCGTGCGGGCCGCTCAGCGCGAATGCACCGGCGTCACTGGGCCACGTTGCGGACGTACTGAGCGTAGAAGCGCACCGCGTCCGCGTAGCCCTTCACCGACACGCGCTCGTCCTTTCCGTGGAGGCGTGACAGGTCGGCGCCGTCCAGGCGCAGCGGCACGAAGCGGTAGACGTTCTCACTCAGCCCGGTGAAGTAGCGCGAATCCGTCGCGCCCAGCATGAGGTACGGGGCCACGACGACGTCGGGGAACACCTGGCGCACGCTGCGCTGGAGCTGCGACCACGCCTCGGAGTCCATGCGCGACACGGGCGACGGCTCACTGATGAAGCCCAGGGTGCCCACCTTCACCCGCGGGTCATCCACCACGCGCCGCACGTGCTCCAGCACGCCCTCCACGGAGTCACCCGGGAGGATGCGGAAGTTCACCACCGCGCGGGCGCGGGCGGGCAGCACGTTGTCGCGCTCGCTGCCCTCGAACATGGTGGCCGCGGTGGTGGTGCGCACCGCCGCGTTGGTGGTGGCCTTCGCGGTGAGCTGGCGCAGCACCAGCGGCTCGAACAGCCACAGGTTGGCGAAGAGCGTGCGCATCCCGAAGCCCATCTCCGGCCCCGCGAACTCGAACAGGGCCCGGCTGCCACCGCGCAGCTTCGCGGGCATGGGCGCATCCTCCAGCCGGGAGATGGCGCGGCTCAGCACGCCCACGGCCGTCTGGGGCGGCGGCATGGAGGAGTGGCCGCCTTCGCCATCCGCCACCAGCTCCGCGCTGGCGAAGCCCTTCTCCGACACGCCGACCAGGGCCACCGGTGACGCCACGCCGGGCACGGTGCCGGACACAATCATCCCGCCCTCGTCCAGCACGGACTCCAGCGTCACGCCTCGCTCGCGGAGCAGCTTCGCCATCGCCTCCGCGCCCTCGCGCCCCCCCACCTCTTCATCCCCGCCGAAGGCGAGCAGCACCGTGCGTTTGGGCTGAAAGCCCGCCGCGAGCAGGGCCTCCACGGACTCCAGGATGCCGAACACGCTCCCCTTGTCGTCCAGCGCGCCACGGCCCCAGACGTAGCCGTCCGCCACCAGGCCGCTGTAGGGCGGGTGCGTCCAGGAGTCCTCCGTGCCGGGCGCCACGGGCACCACGTCCAGGTGCCCCAGCAGCAGCGCCGGGCGCAGCGCTTCGTCCGTCCCCGTCCAGGTGTAGAGCACCGAGTGCGCCCCCACCGGCTCGCGCTTCAGCGTCTGGTGGAGCCGGGGGTACTGCTCCCGCATGTAGTCGTGGAGCGCGGTGAAGGCGGCGTCCTCCGCGGGCTGCCCCTCCGCCGCCGCCAGCGTCTTGAGCCGCAGCGCGCCGCCCAGCCGGGCCGCGGCGGCATCGGCGTCCACGGTGAACGCCGCGGGCGCCTCCGGCTGGACCTGCCGTGACGTGAAACGAAAAGCCTTCGTGAGGAGAACCCCCGCGAGGGCGACGACGACAACCAACAACGACAAGAGGATGCGTTTCATCGGCAAGGCTCGCGGTGGGGGCACCTCACGCTAGCAAAGGCGGCCCGCCACCCCACTGCTTCTCAAGGACAGGGCCCCGCGGTGAACCCCGCCTCCACGAATTACGGATTTACAGCACTGTAATTATTTTCCATCTTCACCGCGAACCATAAGTCGTGTAGATGACGCGGATCGTCACAGGGGGTGCGCAGTGAAGAAGCCGTCCACGGTGTGGAGACAGCGCTGGCTTGGCCTGGTGTTGGGGACACTGGCTGGCTGCGCCGGTGGAGGTGCGGAGGACCCGGGCCTTCCGGGCGCCCCGGGCGCGGCCACGGCCCAGGCGGCTGATTCCGAGGCCTTGGTGACGTGGCTGCCGCCCACGAGCGACGGCGGACACCCGGTCATGTACTACATCGTGCGCTGTGAGCCCGCCTGTGGCGGCGCCATCGTCACGTCGGACCAGTTCCAGGCCACCGTGCGCGGCCTCAACAACGGCTTCGCGTACACCTTCAAGGTGTCGGCGGTGAACCTCAGAGGAGAAGGCCCCGGCTCCGTGCAGTCGGAGCTGGTGACGCCGCAGCCCGGCCTCTCCATCTCCAACCCCACCGTCCCGGGCCAGCCCCGCGGCGTCCGGGCCACGCCGGGTAACGGGCACGCCTTCGTGAGCTGGCTGGCCCCGGCCAGCTACGGTGGCCGGCCGCTGCGCCAGTACCGGCTGACGGCGGAGCCTGGGGGCGTCTCCGTGACGGTGGACGCGCCGGCCGCGAGCGCCGTCATCCCCGGGCTGGTCAACGGCGTGCCGTACCGCATCACCGTGGCGGCCACCAACGAGCAGGGCGAAGGGCCCCCCGCGGTCGCCAACCCCCTCCAGCCTCGCGCCGGAGGCGAGCCCACCGAATGGGTGACGGGCTACTTCGTGGGCTACCAGCTGTGGATGCAGCCGGTGGACGCGGTGGACCTGGCGGGCATCACCCACCTCGTCGTGGGCCGCGTCAAGCCGAACCCCAACGGCACCCTCAACGCGAACTTCGACGCCAACGTCGACGACAGCCACGGGCGCGCCATGGCCAAGGCCCTGGCGACGCGCGCGCACCAGCAAGGGCGCAAGGCGCTGCTGATGCTCGGCGGCTTCGGCGAGCATGAGAACTTCGTGCACGCGGCGTCCGCGGCCCAGCGCGCGCACTTCATCCGCAACATCATCCAGCTCATGGACGAGCTGGGCTACGACGGCATCGACGTGGACTGGGAGCCCATCATCCTGGCCGCGGACATCCCGGAGGGCGCCCCCCTGGAGCCCGATGATGGCGAGCCCCTGCTCGCGCTGCTGGAGGGCCTGCGCGCCGCGCGCCCGGACATCATCCTCACGGTGCCGGTGGACTGGCTGAACTCCAACTTCAGCATGAGCCGTTATCGCGCCGACTTCATGAAGCAGCTGGCGTCGCGCGTGGACCAGCTCAACATCATGTCCTACAAGATGAGCGGCCACTGGGGCGGCTGGGAGAGCTGGCACTCCAGTCCGCTCCACGGCCACTCGCAGTTCCACCCCACCTCCGTCTCGCACTCCGTGGAGGGCTACCTGGACGCGGGCGTGCCCGCGGGGCGGCTGGGCGTGGGCATTGGCTTCTTCGGGACGTGTTGGGGCGGCGTGACGGAGCCGAACACGCCCCTGGATGGCCGCGAGGGTGTCTTCGAGGGCCAGAGCGACAACTTCATGAGCTACACCAACATCATGACGCACTACTACCGCGCGGACGCCAGCCGCTGGGACGACGTGGCCCAGGTGCCCTACCTGTCGTTCCCCTCCGGCCACGGCCCGGGGCTCTGCAACTACGTCTCCTACGAGGACGCGCGCTCCATCTCCGTCAAGGGCCAGTACGCGCGCGAGAAGAACCTGGGCGGCGCCATCATCTGGACCCTCAGCCAGGGGCACTTCCTTCAGCCGACGAACGGCCACAGGGACCCGCTGCTGGACGCGGTGAAGCACGCCTTCCTGGATCCGTGAGCGGAGAGAAGCACTGGCGGCGGAGCGCCCGCTCCCGCACCATGGCGGCCATGGAGACTTCGAAGTCCGTGGCCACCGCGCTCACCATCGCCGGCTCCGACAGCGGCGGCGGCGCCGGCATCCAGGCAGACCTGAGCACCTTCGCCTTCCACCGCGTCCATGGCACCAGCGCCCTGACGGCCATCACCGCGCAGAACACGCTGGGGGTCACCCGCGTGGACGTGCTGCCCCCCGAGGCCGTCGCCGCGCAAATCGACGCCGTGGCGTCCGACATCGGCGCGGGCGCGGTGAAGACGGGCATGCTCGTCAACCCGGCCATCATCACCACGGTGGCGCAGCGCCTGCGCGCGCTGGGCCTGGGCCCGCTGGTGGTGGACCCCGTCATGGTGTCCCGCGCCGGCGCGCGCCTCATCGACGACGCGGCCGTGGGCGCGCTCAAGGAGCTGCTGCTGCCCCTGGCCACGGTGGCCACGCCCAACCGGCACGAGGCGGAGCTGCTCGCCGGCATGAAGCTGGAGACGCTGGAGGACATGCGGGAGGCCGCGCGCCGCATCCACCGGCTCGGCCCCCAGGCGGTGCTGGTGAAGGGCGGCGGCATGACGGGCGCGCTGCGCGGCACCGACGTCTGGTTCGACGGCGAGCGCCTGGAGACGCTGCACCTGCGCTCGGTGGACACGCGCAACACCCACGGCACCGGCTGCACGCTGTCGGCGGCCATCGCCGCACACCTGGCGCTGGGGCGGACGCCGCTGGAGGCCACCCGGCGCGCGAAGGACTACGTCACCACCGCGCTGGAGCACCCCCTGCCCCTGGGCGAGGGCCCGGGCCCCTTCAGCCACTTCTTCCCGCTGGAGGGGTAGCCCGGACCCGTCACCGGGCAACTACTTCGCGGCCTTCTCCGGCGCGGCGGGCACGGGGAAGCCGCGCTTGCGCATCAGCGCCTGGATGCCCGCCTCACGGCCCCGGAAGGCGCGGTACGCGTCGGCCGGGTCCAGCGTGTTGCCCACGGAGAAGACGTGCTTGCGCAGGAGCGCGGCCACGTCCTTGTCGTAGGCGCCCTTGCCTTCGGTGAAGCGCTCGTAGGCGTCCGCCGTCAGCGTGTCCGACCACAGGTAGCTGTAGTAGCCCGCCGAGTACCCGTCACCCGCGAAGACGTGGCCGAACTGCGGCGTGCGGTGCCGCATGACGATTTCCTTCGGCATGCCCAGCGCCTTGAGCGTGTCGCGCTCGAAGGCATCCGCGTCGATGGGCGTGGACCCCGCCAGGTGCAGCTTCATGTCCACCAGCGCGCTGGACAGGTACTCCACCGTCGCGAAGCCCTGGTTGAAGGTGGAGGCCTTCTTGATGCGGTCCACCAGCGCCTGGGGGATGGGCTTCCCCGTCTGGTAGTGCAGCGCGTAGGTGTTCAACACCTCGGGCGTGGACAGCCAGTGCTCCAGCAGCTGCGAGGGGAACTCCACGTAGTCGCGCGCCACCGCCGTGCCGGCCAGCGACGGGTACGTCACGTTGGAGCTGAGGCCATGCAGCGCGTGGCCGAACTCGTGGAACAGCGTGGAGGCATCCTCCCAGCTGATGAGGACGGCCTCACCGGGCTGGCCCTTCACGAAGTTGGAGTTGTTGGAGACGATGGTGGTGACCTCCCCCTGGAACCGCTCCTGGCGGCGGTACGCGTTCATCCACGCGCCGGAGCGCTTGCCCTTGCGCGCGTAGGGGTCGAAGTACCACAGGCCCACGTGACGTCCGCTGGCCTGGTCCTTCACCTCCCAGACGCGCACGTCGGGGTGGAACACCGGCACGTCCGTCACTGGCGTGAAGGAGAAGCCGAACAGCTCACCGGCCACCCAGAACATGCCCTCGCGCAGCTTCTCCAGCTGGAGGTAGGGCTTCACCTCGTTCTGGTCCAGGTCGTACTTCGCCTTGCGGACCTTCTCCGCGTAGTAGCGGTAGTCCCAGGGCTCGATCTTGAGCTTCGCGCCCTCCGTGTTGGCCGCGCGCTGCATGTCCGCGACCTCTTCGTGGGCGCGGGCCACCGCGGGCTTCCAGACGGCCTCCATCAGCTCCATGGCGCGCTCGGGCGTGCGGGCCATGGCGTTCTCCAGCCGCCAGTGCGCGTGCGTCTTGTAGCCCAGCAGCGTGGCGCGCTCGGCGCGCAGCTTCAGGACTTCGGCGATGATGACGTTGTTGTCGCGCGCGTCGCCGTTGTCACCGCGGTTGACGTAGTTGCGCCAGACCTTCTCGCGCAGGTCGCGCCGCGACGAGTACGTCAGGAACGGCTCCATGGAGGAGCGCGTGTTGGTGATGATCCACTTGCCCTTCTGGCCGCGCGCCTCGGCGGCGGCCGCGGCGCCCGCGCGCACGGAGTCCGGCAGGCCCGCCAGGTCCGCCTCGGACCCCAGGACGACGGTGTAGCCCTCCTCGTCCGCGAGCACGTTCTGGCTGAAGGACGTGTAGAGCGACGCCAGGCGCTGGTTGATGGCCGCCAGCTTCTGCTTGGCCGCCGCGTCCAGCTTCGCGCCGGAGCGGACGAAGCGCGTGTAGTGCAGCCAGGTGAGGCGCTGCTGCTCGGGCGTCAGCTTCGCCTTGTCGGGCGCCTGGTACACCGCCTCGATGCGGCGGAAGAGCGCCTCGTTCTGGTAGATTTCGTCGCTGAAGGCGGCCATCTTCGGCGCCATCTCCCGCTCCAGCGCCTGGAACTCCGGCCCGCTCATGGACGAGCTCCAGATGCCGTAGAGCGTCTCCACGTCATTCTGCGTCTTGCCGGCGGCCTCCAGCGCGACGAGGGTGTTCTCGAACGTGGGCGCCGAGGTGTCATTGACGATGGCCGCCAGCTCGCCGCGCGTGCGCTCCATCGCGGCCTCGAGCGCCGGCTTGAGGAGCTCCACCTTCACCTGGTCGAACGGCGGCACGCCGCCATGGCGGCCCGCCCACTTCGCGAGCAGCGGGTTGGCCTGCTCTGGAGCAGCAGGCGCGGCGGGGGCGGCCGGCTGAGGCGCGGTGGCCATGTTCTGGGACTCCTGCGAGGTCGTCGCACAGCCGGCGGACACGAGCACGGCCATGCCCGCGCCAGCGAAGAAGAGCTTACGCATGTAGAGGATGTCTCCCAATGAAAGGGGCTGAAGAGGGGGCGGAGCCTAACGGCATCCCGCCGCGAACCGGGGGACGGAATCGCGGGCGCGCCAACAAGCCTGCCTGCCCATCTGTTCCCGGCCAACGCCGGGGCCACGGGCAAGACGCGGTGTGTTACACCCGTGCCCAATGAGCGCGACGAGCACGCTGAAGGACCGCATCGAGAACGCCGAGCTGCTGGCGAAGGTCGTCCCCGTCGAAGAGGCGGTGAAGCACGTCGTCCACGGCAACACCGTGGCCATCAGCGGCTTCACCAAGTCGGGTGAGCCGAAGACGTTCCTGCCGGCGCTCGCCTGGCACTTCTCTCAGTCGGCACCGGACGCCCGCATCACCCTGCTGTCCGGCGCGTCCCTGTCCGAGGACGTGGAGGGCCCCATGGCGCCCTTCATCGCCAGGCGCGGTCCGTACATGTCCTCGCCCGCTTCGCGGCGCCGCATCCATGCGGGGGAGATGGACTTCACGGACGTCCACCTGTCCGCCTTCGCGCGCAACCTGATGTACGGCTTCTACGGCGACATCGACGTGGCCGTCGTCGAGGTGTCCCGCATCCGCAAGAATGGCAGCGTCATCCTCACCTCGTCGGTGGGCATCAGCGCGGAGGCGCTCGCCCGCGCGAAGAAGATTGTGCTCGAGGTCAACACCTCCGGGCCGGACTACACAGGCTTCCACGACATCGTCCTACCCGCCGTCCATCCGCACGTGGGCTGGCCGCTGCCGCTGGTGAACGTGAGGGACCGCATCGGCAACCCCTACGTGGAGTTCGACCTGCGCAAGGTGGTGGCGGTGGTGGAGTCCCGCACGCCCGACCACCCGGTGCCCTTCAAGGCGGCGGATGACACCGCCAAGCGCATCGCGGAGCACGTCATCGACTTCCTGATGCGCTGCCGCGAGCAGTTCCAGTGGGGCAAGCGCCTGCCGCCCATCCAGTCCGGCGTGGGCAACGTGGCCAACGCCATCATCGGCCAGCTCTACGAGTCGCCATTCCAGAAGATCCGCTTCTGGACCGAGGTCTTCCAGGACGGGATGCTGCGCTACGTGGAGGACGACGCGAAGTTCGAATACGCGTCCGCCACCGCGGTGTCGTTCTCCGCCGAGGGCCGCCAGCGCTTCCTCGACATGTTCGAGCGGAGCAAGGACCGGCTGGTGCTGCGGCCCATGTGGCTGTCCAACAGCCCCGAAATCATCTCCCGTCTCTTCGTCATCGCGATGAACACCCCCATCGAGGTGGACATCTACGGGCACGTCAACTCCACGCACATCGACGGCTCGCGCATCGTCAATGGACTGGGCGGCTCGGGGGACTTCTTCCGCAACGCATACCTGAGCATCGTCCACACGCCGTCCACGCGAAGGCTGCGGGACGGCCGCACGGTGAGCTGTGTCATGCCGTACGTGCGGCACATCGACCACACCGAGCACGACATCAAGTGCGTCGTCACCGAGCAGGGCTATGCGCTCAACATGGACATCCGCTCGCCGAGGCGGCGCGCGCAGGACATCATCGACCGCTGCGCGCACCCCTACTTCCGGCCGATGCTGCACGCGTACCTGGACATGGCGGGCCCCGGCGACGAGCCGCGCGCCACCGACATGAAGGTGCTCCAGGGCTGGTGGGCGGACTACGACGCGGCGACGCGTGCCTTCCCCCAGAACGGCTGAGGCACCGGCGGTGGAGCGCAACGGACGCGAAGCCTGTCCCCCGGAGCTGGCCGCCCAGCTGCGGGAGGTGGACCGCCTGCGACGCAGCGGGCGGTACGCGTCCGCGCTCGCGCTCGCACGGGCATTGGCGGAAGCCCATCCCCGGCAGGCCCGCGTGCTGCTGGAGGTGGCGCAGACGCTGGCCATCTGGGGCGGCGTCCCCGCGGAGGCGCTGGAGTGGTACGAGCGCGTGCTGGCGCTGGCCCCCGGCCACCTCACCAGCCGGCTGCACCGCGCACTGTGCCTGTCCCGCCTGGGCCGCCATGTGGAGGCGGTGGCGGACTTCGACGCGCTCGTCTCGGCGGGTTACCGCAAGGCCCTGGTGCTGCACATGAAGCGCGCCGAAGCGTTGGAGGCGCTGGGCCGGGATGAAGCGGCGGAGCGGGACTGGACGCTGGCGATTGCTGAGGCCCCGGGCAACCCGTGGCTGCTCCAGCAGCGCGCCGCCGCGCGGGCCCGCTTGGGGCGGCTGGACGACGCGGCGAAGGACCTCACCGAGGCGCTCGCGTCCCAGACGGGCGACGAGGTGGACCCGGAGCTGCTGCACGCGCGCGGTGTGCTGCGTGCGCGGCAAGGTGACGTGGACGGGGCGCGCGCGGACTTCGCGGCGGGGCTCTCCGCCTTTCGTGAAGGCGACCCTCCTGCGTTGCTGGACGCGCTCCGTGAAGGAACCCTTCGCAAACCATGACGGGCGCCGTGCGGGCGGTGACGCGCGACCGCCTGTTGTGGTGATGTCTGCTTTGCATCCTTCAAAGAGGCACGACATGACCCAGAAGAAATTGAAGGAGTACAAAGGCTTCGTCTGGACCCAGGACCTCGTCAAGCCGGGCCTGCGAGTGACGGTGATGGCGACCGACCCTGAAGAAGCATTCCTGCTTCTCGAGGAGAAGCATGGTCAGGGCACCATCTTCGACCTGCACAATGAAGAGGAAGCGAACACGATTCGCTAGCGATGCGTCGGCGGAGCAAGCCTGGACGCGCGCCCTCTGGTGTCGGGGTCAGGCCGCGACGTCGGCTTCAGGCTCCCGCCGCACCTTCGCCAGCGCCGCCACGACGACCTCCGGCCCCGAGCCCGACTTGTGGGCATTCTCACTCAGGTGCCTGCGCCACGCGCGAGCCCCCGGGAGCCCCTGGAAGAGCCCCAGCATGTGCCGCGTGACTGCGCCCAGCGGCGCGCCGCGCAGCATGGCCTTCTCGATGTACGGCAGCATGGCCTCGACGACGTCATGCCGCTGCGGCACCGGCGTGGTGGCGCCGAAGAAGCGGCGGTCGGCCTCGGCCAGCAGGTACGGGCTCTCATACGGAGCGCGGCCCATCATCACCCCGTCCACGTGGCCCAACTGCTCCGCGGCGGCGTCCAACGTCTTGATGCCGCCGTTGATGCTGATGTCCAGGTGCGGGAACTCCGCCTTGAGCCGGTGGACCAGGTCGTAGCGCAGCGGCGGTACGTCGCGGTTCTCCCTGGGGCTCAGCCCCTGGAGCCACGCCTTGCGCGCGTGCACGATGAAGCGGGTACACCCCGCCGCCGACACGGTCCGGATGAAGCCCTCCAGCGTCGGCCACTCCTCCAACTCGTCGATGGCGATGCGCGACTTCACCGTCACCGGGATGCTCACCGCCTCCCGCATGGCCCCCACCAGCCGCGCCACCAGCTCCGGCTCCGCCATCAGGCACGCACCGAAGCGGCCCGACTGGACGCGGTCGCTCGGGCACCCCACGTTGAGGTTGATTTCGTCGTAGCCCCACTGCTCACCAATGCGGGCCGACTCGGCGAGCGCCGCCGGCTCCGAACCGCCAAGCTGGAGCGCCACCGGGTGCTCCGCGGCGTCGTAGCCCAAGAGCCGCTCCCGGTCGCCGTGCAGGACGGCGCCCGTGGTGACCATCTCCGTGTACAGCAGCGTGTGGCGGCTGAGCTGGCGGTGGAAGTACCGGCAGTTGCGGTCCGTCCAGTCCATCATCGGCGCGACAGACAGCGGCATGGGAGAAGTCGGCATCATGCGAGAACCCGGGTCAGCGGCCGGAGCGTCCCGTTCGGCGGGCCGCTCCCCTGCCGCCAGCATGTAGCCGGGTTTACCGCCCCTGCCCACCCCTTTGCCGGCCCCTCTCCCCTGGCCGGCGGACAGGCGCACGCGGCGAAACATTCCACCCCAGGCAAATCCACCGAGCCAGCGGGCCCTCCCCGCATGGTTGCCTGGCGGCCCTGACGGTCCGTGGATAGTCATGCCCACATGAAAGCCTACGAGCTGCAACAGCCAGGGAGCGCCGACGCGTGGGGACAGGTGGAGCGGCCGGCCCCCACGCCGGGCCCCGGCCAGGTGCTGGTCCGGATTCGCGCGGTGTCCCTCAACTACCGGGACCTCTACATCGCCCTGGGCCGCTATCCGGGAACGCGCCCTTCCTCCCTCATCCCCGTGTCGGACGGCGCGGGAGAGGTCGTGGCCGTGGGCCCCGGCGTCACCCGCGTGACGCCGGGTGACCGCGTGGCCCCCACCTTCTTCCAGACGTGGACGGACGGCCCGCCCTCACCAGAGAAGACGCAGCACGCCCTGGGTGGCAGCGTGGATGGCGTGCTGGCGGAGTACGTCGTCGTGGACGCCGAAGGGCTCGTCCTGCTCCCGGAGCACCTGTCCTTCGAGGAAGGCGCCACCCTCCCGTGCGCCGCCGTCACCGCCTGGAACGCCCTGGTCGCCGAGGGCAGGCTCCAGCCGGGCCAGACGGTGCTGGCGCAAGGCACCGGCGGCGTGTCCATCTTCGCGCTCCAGTTGGCCAAGGCGCTGGGGGCGCGCGTCCTCATCACCTCCAGCCAGGACGCGAAGCTGGAGCACGCCCGGACCCTGGGTGCGGATGGCACCATCAACTACAAGAAGCACCCGGACTGGGACGAGCAGGCGCTGGCGCTCACGGGCGGCCAGGGGGTGGACCACGTCCTGGAGGTGGCCGGCGAGCAGACCTTCCCCCGCTCCGTCCGAGCCACGAAGCCCGGGGGCCACATCTCCCTCATCGGCATGCTCAGCGGCGGCTTCGCCAGGCCGGACCCCGCCCTGGTGGAGCCCAAGAAGCTCGACGTCCAGCGGACTTACGTGGGCAGCCGCGCCATGTTCGAGGACCTGAACCGGCTCATCACCCAGCACCACCTCAAGCCCGTCATCGACCGGAGCTTCCCCTTCGAGCAGGCGCGCGAGGCGCTGCGATACATGGAGTCCGGCGCCCACTTCGGGAAGATTGTCATCGCCGTCTGAGCGGCCGGGCAACGACCAAGGCGACCAGCCCTGGCTCCCCCCTCTGCCCCCTCGGCGGGCGCGCCCTAGCGAGGGAGGGAGCCACAGGCAAGCAGAAAGGAAGGCTGGAGATTCTCTCCACTTAGGGTAGTCACGGGCGCGTTATCGCCTGCCCCCAGGGGACTTGGAGAGACGGATGCTCGAGAAGCTGATGCCGAAGTCGGACGAGTTCTTCGACGACTTCGATGCGCAATGTGCCGTCACCGTCGAAGGCGCGAAGATGCTCTACGCGCTGCTCAGTGACTACCGCGACGTCGCCACGCGGGTCCAGGCGCTCAAGGACGTGGAGCACCGTGGGGACGAGGTCACCCACACCGCCTTCAACCGTCTCCACCAGCAGTTCATCACCCCGTTCGACCGGGGGCAGATTCACTCCCTGCTCTCCCGCATCGACGACGTGTTGGACTTGACCAACGCCGCCGCCGCCCGCCTGCACTACTACGAAATCCCGTCCAGCCTGCCGGACGCCACGGAGCTGGCGCGCCTGCTGGTCCTGTCCACGCAGAAGGTGCAGGAAGTGGTGGCCGCGCTGCGGCTCATCAAGAAGCCGGAGCAGATTCTGGCCGGGTGCAAGGAAATCAAGCGCCTGGAGACGCAGGCGGATGAAGCCCTGCGCGCGGGTGTCGGCCGGCTCTTCAAGAGCGGGGCGGACACGCTGCTCATCATCAAGTGGAAGGAGATTTACGACTTCATCGAGACCGCCACCGACAAGTGCCAGTCGGTGGCCAACGTCATCGAAGGCGTGGTGCTGGAGCACAGCTAAATGCTACTCGCCGCCGTCATCCTCATCGTCGCGGTCGCACTCATCTTCGACTTCATCAATGGATTCCACGACGCGGCGAACTCCATCGCCACCGTGGTCTCCACCCGAGTGCTGTCCCCCAACCTGGCCGTGGCCTGGGCCGCCTTCTTCAACTTCGTGGCGGCCTTTGGCGGGGGCGTCCATGTGGCCAACACCATGGGCAAGGGCATCATCAACTTCGAGATGCTCCGGGCGCAGGGCCCCAGCGCGGTGCTCGCAGTCATCTTCTCCGCCCTCATGGGCGCCATCGTCTGGAACCTGCTGACGTGGTGGTGGGGCCTGCCCTCCTCGTCGTCCCACGCGCTGGCCGGAGGCATGATTGGCGCCACGCTGCCGGTGCTCGGCTTCGCGGGCCTGGTGGGCTCGGGCATCGCGAAGATCGCCGCCTTCATCGTGCTGTCGCCGCTCATCGGCATGACGCTGGGCATTGGACTGATGGTGCTCAGCACCTGGACGGTGCACCGCCAGACACCGTTGAAGGTGGACTCGTGGTTCCGCCGGCTGCAGCTCGTGTCGTCCGCCATCTTCTCCTACAGCCACGGCACCAATGACGCGCAGAAGGTGATGGGCATCATCGCGGTGGTGCTCTTCGGCACCATCTGGAAGGACCGGCCGTTCCACATCGACTGGTGGATGATCATCTCCTGCCACGCGGCCATCGCCCTGGGGACCTTCTTCGGCGGGTGGCGCATCATCCGCACCATGGGCCACAGCCTCACCAAGCTGGCGCCCATTGGCGGCTTCGCGGCGGAGACGGGCGGCGGCGTCACCATCATCGCGCTCGCCCAGCTCGGCATCCCCGTGTCCACCACGCACACCATCACCGGCGCCATCGTCGGCGTGGGCGCCACCCGCGGCTGGCGCGCGGTGAAGTGGGGCGTCGCCGGCCGCATCATCTGGGCCTGGGTGTTCACCATCCCGGCCGCGGCGCTGACGGCGGTGCTTGTCTACGGCCTCACCCAACTGGTCGTGCGACTGGCGAGCTGAACGCCCGGGAAGGCTCGCGGTGACCTTCGCGAGCCCTTCCCTGTCATGCGGCGACCTGCCGGGTCCCCTGCTTGACTTGCCGCGGCAAGTTCGGCCAGCCTTCCCTTCATGAACGGCGTCAACCGCCAGCATGTGCAGCGCGAGGGAACGACGCTCCTCGCCCGCGCGTGTGTCCTGACGACCGTGCTGACCACCACGACGACCACGACGACGACTCCCCGCCGGGCGCGGGTGGTCTAGCCACGGAAGCCACCTTGGTTTCCAGCTCGGCCCCGCGCTCTCCGGCGCGGGGCTTTTTTGTTTTCACATGCCGCAGGAGCCCCGACATGCAGCCCTCCCCGCAGACGACGCCGTCCCGCCTCGCCGCCTTCCACGCAGAGGTGCGCTCATGAGGGTGATGAAGTTCGGGGGAACGAGCGTGGGCACCGCCGAGCGGATGCGCGGCGTGGCGGACCTGGCCGCGGCGGCGCGCAAGGAGACGCGGGTGATGGTGGTCGCCTCGGCCGTGACCGGCATCACCAACCTCCTGGTGGACGCGGCCCGCGCAGCCCAGGGAGGCCAGCCGGTGGAGTCGCTTCACGGCCGCTTCGAGGACGTCCACCGCGGCATCCTCCGCGAGTTGGCGGCGGAGCTGGGGGAGCCGCGGCTGCGCTCGCTGGAAGAGGGACTCTCCACGCTGGCCTCGGAGCTGCGCGGGCTGCTGCAGGGCGTGGGGCTCCTGCGGGAATGTTCGCCCTCCGTGCTCGCGCACCTGTCCGGCCTGGGCGAGCGCGCCTCGTGCTTGATTCTGGGCGCGCTGCTGCACGCACGCGGACTGGAGCCGCACGCGGTGGAGCCACGGGACGTCATCCTCTGCGCCGGGGACCCGCTCCAGGCCACGCCGCTCCAGGAGGAGAGCCGGGCGCGCTTCACGCCGCTGCGCGAGGCCAGCGGCCCCGGGCTGATGCTGATGCCGGGCTTCTTCGGCGGTGACGCCCGGGGCAAGACGATGTGCCTGGGCCGAGGTGGCTCGGACTATTCGGCGGCGCTGGCGGCGGCGGCGCTGGACGCGGAGCTGCTGGAGATATGGACGGACGTGGACGGCATCTTCAGCGCCGACCCGCGCCTGGTGCCGGAGGCCTTCCCGCTGCCCGAGGTGAGCTTCGAGGAGGCCATGGAGCTGGCGTACTTCGGCGCCAAGGTGCTCCACCCCAAGACGATTGCGCCCGCGCGCGAGCGCGGCATCCCCGTGCGCGTCTGCAACAGCTTCCGCCCCGACCACCCGGGCACCCGCGTCACCGACGACGCCGCCCCTCCCGAGCACCCGGTGCGCGGCCTGTCCTTCCTGCCCGGCATCGCCCTGGTGAACCTGGCGGGCGCGGGGCTCAAGGGCGTCCCGGGCACCGCCGCCCGCGTCTTCGAGTCCATGGCCCGCGCCAGCATCTCCGTGGTGCTCATCACCCAGGGCTCCAGCGAGTGCTCCATCAGCTTCTGCGTCCAGCAGTCGGACGCGGAGCGCGCCGTGCAGGCCCTGGAAGCGGCGTTTGAAATGGAGCGCGCGGCGGGCAAGGTGGACACCATCGAGCAGCAGCGCGGGCTCGCCGTGCTCAGCATCGTCGGGGATGGCATGCGCCACCGCGTGGGCGTGGCGGGCACCTTCTTCAGCGCGCTGGCGGACGTGGGCTGCAGCATCGCCGCCATCGCGCAGGGCTCCAGCGAGCGCAGCATCTCCGCCGTCATCGCGGAGGCGGACGGCCCCCGCGCCCTGGCCCACGTCCACGGGCGGTGCTTCGGCACCACGGAGGTCGTGGAGCTGCTGCTGGCCGGCGTGGGCAGCGTGGGCGGCGAGCTGCTCAGGCAGGTCCACCAGCAGGCGCCCAAGCTGCGCGCCCACGGCGTGGATCTGCGCGTCTGCGTCATCGCAAACAGCAAGCGCGTCGTGACGGCGAGCGAGGGCCTTCCCCTGGAGGACTGGAAGCAGCGGCTGTCGGCCGCCAGCGACGGCGCGCCCCTGGACACCTTCCGCGACTGGGCCCGCGCGAAGCGGCCGGGCCGGCCCGTCTTCGTGGACTGCACCAGCAGCGAGGACATCGCGCTGGCCTACCCGTCGCTGATGGAGGCGGGGCTCCACGTCGTCACCGCCAACAAGAAGGCCAACGCCGGCCAGTGGAGCCACTATCGCAAGCTGCGCGAGACGGCCTCCCGCCACCAGCGCCGCTTCCTCTACGAGACGAACGTGGGCGCGGCGCTGCCCGTCATCGACACGCTGAAGAACATGCTGCGCACGGGAGACCAGGTGCTGCGCGTGGAGGGCATCCTCTCCGGCTCGCTGTCGTTCATCCTGGGCCTGACGGAAGAAGGCGTCCCCCTGTCACAGGCGGTGGGCACAGCCATGGAGAAGCGCTTCACCGAGCCCGACCCGCGCGACGACCTCCACGGCACCGACGTGGCGCGCAAGGTGCTCATCCTCGCCCGCGAGCTGGGCCGCGACGTGGAGCTGGAGCAGGTGACGCTGGACTCCCTGCTGCCGTCGGACTTCGACGCCACCGGGCCGCTGGAGGACTTCCTCGCCCGGCTCCCCCAGGTGGACGCCGCCTTCCAGCGCCGCGTGGAGGCCCTCCGACAGGAGGGCAAGGTGCTCCGCTACATGGGCAGCGTCACGGAGGACGGCTGCTTCGTCGGGCTCGTGCCGGTGCCCCTCTCACACCCGCTGGCGGCGGTGAAGGGCGGAGAGAACGCGCTCAGCTTCACCTCGGAACGCTACAGCCCCACACCGCTGGTGATTCGCGGCTACGGCGCGGGCGCCGCGGTGACGGCGGCGGGCGTGCTGGCGGACGTGCTCCGCCTGGTCGACGGGCCGCTCCCCTGAGTTGACGTCCGGTCCGACAGGTCCGCGGCCAATGTGCGTTTGAAGTTGGCCGCGGACTTGTCGACAATGCCCCGCCTGCCCTCGAATGCGCGAGCGGCATGGGGGAGAGAACCGAATGGACGTGACTCGCAAGCCGACCCGAGGCCTCACCCGCAAGGTGCTGGCGCTCGCATTCACCCTGGCGCTCACAACTGCGTGTCCCGGCGATGACGACGGTGATGATGACGACAGCTATACGGGCGACCCCATCACCCTGAGCGGCACGGTGACGTATGACTTCGTCCCGGCCGTCTATTCGCCCTCCACGCGGCGGGGAGGCCTGGACTTCGCCCAGTCTTCCGCGCGGCCCGTGCGCAACGCCGTGGTCCAGGTGAGACAGGGCACGCGCGTGCTCGTCGAGGGAACGACGGACGAGCAGGGGCGCTACTCGTTCACGTACACCCCTTCCAGCAGCAGCGGGCTGAGCCTGGTCGCGCTCGCCAAGACGACCACGCCGGAAATCCAGATTGAGGACAACACCGACAACAACGCCATCTGGGCGGTGGGTGACGCCATCACCACCACGGTGACGACGAAGGACCTGCACGCGGCCCACGGCTGGGCGGGCACCACCTACACGGCCAGCCGGCGCACCGCGGCGCCCTTCGCCATCCTCGACAGCATGTACACCGCGTCGCGGGCCTTCATGGACGTGCGCCCGGTCAACTTCCCGCTGCTGAAGGTGAACTGGAGCCCGAACAACATGCCCCAGTCGGGCAGCAAGCCGCAGGGCCGCATCGGCACGTCGCACTTCTCCCCCACGGAGAACGAAATCTACGTGCTGGGCCGGGAAGGCATGGACACCGACGAGTTCGACGCCCACGTCATCGTCCACGAGTGGGGGCACTACTTCGAGGCCAACCTGTCCCGCGCGGACAGCCCGGGCGGGCCGCACTCCAGCGGTGACATCCTGGACCCGCGCCTCGCCTTCGGCGAGGGCTACGGCAACGCGCTCGCCAGCATCCTGCTCCCGGAGCCCATCTACGTCGACACGCTGTGGAGCGGCTCGACGCTGGCCGCCTTCGGCTTCGACGCGGAGAGCGAGCCGCCCACCACCGACGACCCGCGCAAGGGCGCCTTCTCCGAGATGAGCGTCTACCGCCTGCTCTATGACTTGTACGACTCCGGCGTGAACGAGCCATACGACCTGGTGTCGTACGACCTGGGGATCCTCTACGACGTGCTCGTCGGCCCGCAGAAGGCGACGCCCGCGCTGACCACCATCGGCTCGTTCATCAACGGCCTCAAGGCCCAGTCCGGCGTCAGCACCGCGGACGTGGACCTGATGCTGGCCTATTACAACATCGGGTCCATCTCCTCCGACTTCGGGGACGGGGACACTCCGCTGCGCGCCATCTACACCGACGTGCCGGGCATCCCGTACACCACCGAGGTGCCGCTGGTGGGCGGGCTCGACTACAACAAGCGCGAGCAGAACCAGTACTACGTCTTCACCGGCACGGGCCGGAACATGACCCTCAGCGTGACCCACGCGACGCAGGACGTGGGCATTGAAGTCTTCGGGCAGGGCGGGAGCCTGGCGGACGCCGACATCGGCTACACCGGCACGGAGACCGTCAGCATCCCGACCCAGGCGGACGCGCGGTACGTCGTCGTCGTGTTCGGCTTCAAGGAGGCGGTCGGCAACTACAGTCCCTTCCCCACCCTCTCCATCACCAGCCAGTGACTTCTGGAGCGCATATGAACTTCAAGGCAATCGCAGCCCTGTCCAGTCTCCTCGCGCTCACGGCGCAGGTGGCCTGCACCTCCCCGTCGAAGTCGAACCCCACCCCTGGCGCCAGCTCGGACACCACGAAGGCCGGCGCGCCGGTGAAGGTGGACGCGAAGCTGGGTGAAGACCAGGCCCGCGTCTCCCTGCGCTTCGACGCGCCGGCGACCGACGTCCAGGTCAGCCTCTCCGGCGTGGACGGCCTGGAAGTGAAGAGCGCCGCCACCCCGGTGTCGGGTGGCAACTTCACCCAGGACGCCCTGTCCGAGTTCGACGTGAGCTTCACGCCGGGTGAAGGGCAGTCTCACCTCGTCGTCACCGTCACGGGTGAGTTCCGGGGCGCGCACCTGTCCAGGGTGTTCAGCTTCGCGGTGGGCACGCCCACGGCGGCGCAGCAGAAGACCGAGGGCACGACGGTGACGGGCGACGACGGACAGCCCATCAAGGTCATGCCCTCGTCCAACGCCGAGTAGTCCCGCTGGCACGGCCGGGGCCCGGGAGACCGGGCCCGGCTGAAGCAGGCCCCTGAAAAAACACAGCGGGGAGCGCGCCCCCCGACGCACTCCCCGCCGCGTGAGCCACTCAGACGAGAGCTCCAGAAAAAAACATTGGGAGCACGCCCCCTCGACGTGCTCCCAATGACTGCGCGGCCCGACTCCGGCGCGCCCTCCCCCTCTGGAAGCAACAGCCCCCCCGGGCTTGCTTCCTCCCCATCCCCACTTCGAAATTCAAACGCACGGCGCCGAAAACCTTGAGGCCTCCCCTGCGTTTTTTTTCGGGCCGCCTGGAGCCATGCTCCGCCCACACGGCCACACACGCACGCTGTGTATGGGCCCTCGCGAGTCGCTCCCAGGATGACCACCGACCTCCCCGCCCCGAAGTCCTCGACCCCCGCGTTCACGGGGACGCTGTTCCACCTCTGGGTCTTCCTCGGCTCCTTCCTGCTCTTCCAGGTGGAGCTCATCCTCGCGAGGCTGCTGCTGCCCTCCTACGGCAGCAGCGCGGCCATCTGGACGACGTGCCTGGTGTTCTACCAGGCGGTGCTGGTGCTCGGTTACTTCTACTCGAGCCGCGTCGCGGTGGCCGCGCACCAGGGCCGCTACCGCTGGGCGCACCTGGGCTTCGTGCTGCTGGCGGTGGTCGTCTTCCCGTTCCGGCTGCACCTCTTCGAGCTGCACCCCGTGGCGGGCATCCTGCTCACGCTGACGCTGTCACTGGGGTTGCCGTTCCTCGCGCTGTCGACGACGAGCGTCGTCGCCCAGGGCTGGTTCACCCGCACGGAGCACCCCTCCCGGGGCGACCCGTTCTTCCTCTACGGGACGTCCAACGCGGGCGCGCTCACGGCGCTGCTCACCTTCCCCTTCCTGGTGGAGCCGGCGCTCGACCTCCAGGAACAACTGGGCGTCTGGTACGTGGGCTACGGCGCGTTCGTCGTCACCGCGCTGCTCTGCATCCAGCGCGTCCGCCCGGCGCTTGCGGGTGGGAGGACGACGTCCGAGCCAGTGGCCCGGAGCGAGCCGGTGCCCCGCGCGCCGCGCGCCTCCCGCATCACCTGGCTGCTGCTGTCCGCGAGCGCCAATGCGCTGCTGCTCGCGGTCACCAACGTCCTCACGCTGGACGCCTCCATCCCGCTGCTCTGGATTCTCCCCCTCTCGCTGTACCTGCTCACGCTCATCGTCTGCTTCTCCAAGCGGCCCCCCACGCCCACGGGGTTGAACCGGCTCGCGCTGGGGAGCCTCGCCGTTGCCGTGGGCGCGGCCATCTTCGCGCTGGCACGCGCGCAGACTTCGCTCCCCTCCCTGGTGCTGCACAGCGCGGTGCTGTGGGTGGGCTGCCTGCTGATGCATGGCAACCTCGTGTGGTGCCGCCCGTCGGACCCGCGCCTGCTGGGCGCGTTCTATCTGCACGTCTCGCTGGGCGGCCTGGTGGGCACCTTGCTGCTGGCCCTCGTCGTCCCCCTGACGCTGGGCTCGCTGGCGCTCCCCTACCTGGACCACGGCATCACCGGCCTGCTCCTGCTGGGCGGGCTGGCGGCGAGGGACATGATGCGCCGAGGCCAGGGGCTGCCCGTCCCGAGGCTGGCGCCCTACGTGTCCAGCGGCGCCGCCCTGTTCGTCGTCGCCGTGCTGGTGCTCTCCGGGTGGATGCTCGCGCGCGGGCGCATTGAAGGCTCGCGCACCTTCTACGGCCTCTACACGGTCAAGGACGCGGGGGGCCTGCGGCTGTTCCAGCACGGCAGCACCGTCCACGGCGTGGAGAACCTCCACCCGGACGCGCGCGGAGAGCCGCTCTCCTACTACCACCGGGGCTCCGCGGTGGGCCGGGTGCTGGCTTCGAAGCGGATCGCGCGTGAGCGCGTGGCCGTCGTGGGGCTCGGCATCGGCAGCCTCGCCGCGTATGGCCGCCCCGGTGAGCGCTGGGACTTCTACGAGCTGGATCCGGAGGTGGAGCGGCTCGCGCGCCAGCACTTCAGCATGCTCGGCTCCAGCCAGGCGGAGCTCCGCGTCCTCGCGGGGGATGCGCGCCTTCGCATGGAGGAAGCCGAGGACGGCGGGTACGACGTCATCGTCCTCGACGCGTTCTCCAGCGACTTCGTCCCCACGCACCTGCTGACCCAGGAGGCGCTGAGCCTCTATCTCCGGAAGCTCGCGCCGGAGGGGCTCCTGCTGTTCCATGTCTCCAGCCGGCTCTTCGACCTGGTCCCCGTGCTCACCCGCTTGAGCACGGAGCTGCGAGTCCAGGGGCTCGTCAATCAGACGGAGCGCCTCACCGCCGAGGAGCTGGCGTCGGGCCGCTCACCCAGCGTCTGGTTCGCCATGAGCGCCAACAGCGGCGTCGTGGCCCGCCTCACCCAGGAGCTGCCCTTCCAGCCGGTGGACACGCCGCCCACGCTGAAGGACAGGCGCGTCTGGTCCGACAGCTACGTCAACCTGCTGCACGCGCTCGCGCCCTGAGGCCGCGGCGGCTACGCGGTCTTCTCCCGGGCCGTGAGCCCCTCGGGCGAGGGCGCGCCGGATTCGGCGATGCGCCGGGTGAGGCGGCGGCGGACGACGTCGACGTGCTCCCGGAAGAAGTAGAGGTTCTCCGCGTAGGCCAGGGGCATGGGGATGCGGTTCACCTCGCGCTCGGCCTCGTCGAGCCGCCGCAGCATCTCCTCCAGCATGTCCCGGCCCGGGTCCTCCTCGAGTTGGAGCTCGATTTCCTTCAGCCGCGCGTACCAGCGGAAGATGCGCGAGCGCACGCGCCACTGGTACAGCGCAGGCGCCACCCGGCCCAGGGGCACCAGGACGGCGATGAAGGGCACCAGCATCACCCAGAGCCGGTCCACCAGGTTGGCGGCCCAGAACGGCAGATAGCGGTGCAGGAGCGGAACGCCTGAGTCGTAGTAGCGGCGCGCCTCGCTGCTGAACGGGAAGCCCGCCTCGAGCGCCGCCGGGAATTCGCCCGTGCGGTCCAGGATGCCGGCCTTGCCGTGGACCTCGCTGGCCGCGCGCATCAAGAGGTAGGCCAGTGCTGGGTGGAGCGCCTCGGTGGCCACCAGGTTCGCGGTGGGCGCCAACATCACCACGTCATGGTCCGGCACGTCCGTGGCCAGGTCGAGCACGCCTCGCGGCAGCACCTGCCGGGACAGATAGGGGTAGCGGCGCACGTAGGCCTCGGCCCGCGAGAAGCTGAGGAGGTTGATGTCCGGCACCCGGGCGAGCCGCTGGACGGGGGGTGACTCCGCCGGGGACACGATGAAGACGGCATCGACCTTGCCCTGCTTGAGCTGCTCGATGGCCTCGTCGCGCTCCAGGTTCAAGAGCTCCGTGGGCGCGGCGCCCACGCCGTTGGCCTCCAGCAACTTCGTGGACAGGGCGCGCGTGCCGCTCTCCTCGGGCCCCACGACGATGCGCTTGCCCTGCAGGGCGTTCAGCTCGTCGATGAGGGGCCCCCGGTAGAAGACCCACAGCGGCACGTAGGAGAGGCTCCCCAGGGACACGACGTGCGGCGCCTTGGTGGCGTCGGACGTCCCGCTCTGGACGAAGGCCACGTCCACGCCCGACTGCTCGTCCTCCAGCAGCTTGATGCTGGTGAGCGAGCCGTCCGTGGGACGAATCTCCACCGTGACGCCGTGCTTCGCGAGAATCTCCTGGTACTTACGCGCGAAGTACCGGAAGCCGCCCTCGTCCCCGGCCGCGGCGATGACGAGCTTCTTCGGCGGCGCGGGCTTGACGAAGTAGAACGTGACGGCGAACGCGATGCTGATGATGACGAGCGCGGGGCCCAACGTCATCCAGAGGTCCCACCGCAACGTGCGACGCAGACGAGCCTTGAGCGAGTCCTTCTTCATGGTGGGCGCGGAGTATAGACACGCCGCGCGCCTTCCACGGGGCCCGGCCGCCCGTGGGGCGGCCGGGCCGTCAGAAGGCGGTCACTCCACCCGCCTCCCGAGGAACGGACGCCTCAGCTCTTCCGGCGCTTGGAGCGTGATGCCTCCCAGCCCATCAAGGTCCGGCTGCGCTCGTGGCGCCGGTGGTCGCGCTCGGCGGACGCATTGCGCTGACGGGCCTGGTACGCCTGCTCGCGCCGCAGCCGCTCGTAGCTGGCGAGCCGCGCCTCAGGCAGGGCCCCCGACGACACGGCCGCGCGCACCGAGCACCCGGGCTCCCGCTGGTGCTGGCAGTCGGTGAAGCGGCAGCCGGCGGCCAGCTCGAGGATGTCAGTGAACGTCTGGCCGATGCCGTCATCCTCGCCCCACAGCCCCAGCTCGCGCATGCCGGGCCCATCGATGAGCAGTCCGCCGCCCGGGAGCACGAACAGCTCGCGGTGCGTGGTGGTGTGACGGCCCTTGTCGTCCTCGGCGCGGACCGCCTGGGTGGCCAGCCGCGCATCGCCCAGAAGCCGGTTGACCAGCGTGGACTTGCCGACACCGGAGGACCCGAGGAGCGCCCCCGTCTTCCCGGCCGGCAGTTGCGCGCGAAGGGGCTCGATGCCCTCCCCCGTCCAGGAGCTCAGCGCGAGCACGGGCACGCCCGGAGCCAGGTCCTCCACCTCCGCCACGAGCGCTTCCGCGTCCGGGCGCAGATCCGCCTTGGTGAGCACCACCACGGGCGCGGCGCCGCTGGTCCACGCCAGCGCCAACGCCCGTTCGATGCGGCGGGGATTGAAGTTGCCGTCCAGCCCGGCGACGAGGAACACGACGTCCAGGTTGGCGGCGATGAGCTGCCCGTCGCGCTCACTGCCCGCCTCGCGCCGGGCGAGCACGCTGGCGCGAGGCAGCACCGCGTGGAGCAGCGCCTCGCCCTCCCCGTCGGGGAGCTGGAGCGCCACCCAGTCGCCAATGGTGGGCAGGGATTCGACGCCAGGGGCATGATGGAGAAGCCGGCCCGCGGTGCGCGCCAACAGGGCGCGCGTATCCGTCTGGACCGTGAGCAGCCCTCGATGCTGGCGCACGACGCGGCCAGGGACGAGGGGCAGCGGGGACTGCGAGACGAGCGAAGAGAATGCGTGTTCGAAGGCTGGACCCCAGCCGAGGGTTTCAAGCGACATGGTTGGAAGGACTCCGGACAGAGCGGTGCCACTGGCGCACCTGGTTCTTCAGGGCACCCCGAGGAGCGCACGGCCGCGCTGTGTCGGACCTCACGGCCGGCTAGGCGGCCTGCGCCCTCGAGGCGAACAGGACTTCCACCGCGTCGAGCACAAGGGGCGAGTTCACGAGGCCTCCAGAGGGTTTCAAGGGGCGGCGTCCATCACCGCCCGGCACGGCATGTGTACTCCGGCGAGCGGCGACGGGGAATAGCCACTTCGCCCCTTCGACCTGGGTCCCATGGACGCGCGTGCACCGGGCGAGCGCTCGCCTGGTTGGTGGGTTCCGGTGGAAACGGACACGCCCCACTGTTAGGGGCAGATGTTCTCCAAGGAGCAGCCGTGTTCCGCTTCGAAAACGACCGGGCGCTCATCGAATCCTTCCGCCCCAGAGACCGACGCGTCATCGAGATGCCCCCGGGCATCACCTTCCCGCTCTTCGTGCGTGACTACCTCGCCTGGACGGAGACGTCCGGCGCGCGCGTGTACCTCATCTTCTCCGCGCCGGGCAGCCGCAAGCCCATTGGCATCATCTTCCGCCGGGACTCCCTGGGCGGAGAGCCCGTCACCCGCATGTGCGAGTGGTGTCACAGCTATGGCTCGGCTCACGAGGTGTGCCTGCTCACCACCGCCGTGGACAACAAGCGTCGCGTGGGGGTGAACCTCTGCGCAGACCTGCGGTGCAGGGAGAAGCTGGAGGACGCGGCGGACCGCTCCGGCCGGCACCCGCTTGAATTTCTCGGAAAGCTCAATGAGCGAATGTTCCGTTTCGCGCACGAGGCCTTGGGCATCGAGGCGCAGCCCGCCGCCTGATATCCGCCGGGCAATCGGGCTTGACCGTGGAGGCATCCTTCGCTCTTTAGCGAAGTGATGCCCCCTGTCCGCCTCCTCGTTCTCGCCTCGCTGCTGGCCGCGGGGCTCGCCGCCGCCGCTCCCGTCGTGCAAGTGCCAGAGGGTGGCCGCCCCGTGGAAGTGCTGGCCCAGGGGGTCGTCTGCGGGCCGGTCCGCAACGGCTGGAGCCTGGGCCCGGATGGGCGCTCCGTACATCCGCCCGCCAGGCCGGACGACAACATGCGCACGCAGGACCTCAAGGTCGCCGACACCCCGGCGCAGTGCGCGACCAGCGAGCGAATCGTCACGGTGATTGCCACCGGGCCGCTGCCGCGCATCGACTCCTCGGGGACCTCCTTCTATCCGGACGAAGGCCGGCTGGAGCTGCGCGGCGTGGGCCTGTTGAACCTGGGCGTCGCGTGGTCGGGAAAGCCGCGCGGCGAGCCGGAGCGCCCCGCCATGCAAGGGCAGGACGTCTGTCTGTCCCCCTCCAAGCCCCGGGGGCTCGCGGACTGCGCGGTGCCCGTGCCGCAGGGCCTGCCCACGGACACGTCGCTGTACTGGATTCCTCCCTACGGCCGCATCGGGCCGGACGTGAAGACCTACGACGCCTTCGGGAACCTGGTGGACCCCGAATCGCTCCGCATCCGCCCCGGCCGCACCATCCTCACCGAGCCCCTGGTGCTCTCCAACGGCATCGACGTGTCGAAGGGGCCGGGCAGCGTCCCCGTCAGCCACTCCGAGGCGATTGCCACCGCCGACTGCGGCATCGCCCGCTGCGAGCCGGACGAGGGCTTCATCTCCGTGCGCAACGTCCCAGGCGTGGATGCCACGGTGACGCTGCGCGCGCGGCTGGTGCCACGTGTCTACTTCTCGCGGGGCGACGTGCTCGATCAGGTCATCACCACCACGCTGTCCGTGCTGGCGTGTCCGCTCACGGCGGTGGAGGGCTCGGTGCTGCGCGGCGCGGAGAACTCCGCGCTCGTGGTTCGGTTGGATCCGGTCTGCGCCCACGACCCGCGCACCCTGCTGTGGACCGTCAACGGCCTGCGCGCCCGCGTGGAGCGCGTGGTGAAGCTGGCGGAGGGCACCTATGTGATGCTGCGCACGGGCGGCACGTCCGACCAGCAGGTCACCATCACCGCGCTGACGTCGCGGCAGGATGGAACGGTGGTGGCATCGGAGACGGCGAAGACGCTGCCCCTCCCCGTGCCCCGTGCCAGCCTGGAGCTGCCCGGACATGGCTCCATCGATTTCATCCCGACCAACCGGCCCGCCGAGGTGAGCATGGCGTCCAACGCGGGCCTGGGACGCTTCGTGCTGGAGCCACTGCCTGGCGCCTACAGCGTCACGACGCGGGAGTCCGTCACCCTCATCCAGGGCGAGGCGGCGCCGGGCGCCTTCGTGGCGCTGCGCTTCGGCTACCGGCTTCCCACGTTGCCCGCAGAGCTGGCCACCACCGACCTGGTGATGGTGGATGAGCGCTTCCAACGCGTGGTGCGCGAGGCCAGCGTGCCCGCCCGCATCGAGAACCTGGTGGAGTTCGTCTGCGCGGACAAGGACGGCAAGGACCAGCAACTGGAGCCCAGCCGCCCCCACCGGATTCCCTATGAGATGCGCAACACCTGTCGCGTCATCGTGCACCGTGAGCGCTTGAAGCCGGAGGATGGGAACCAGGAGGTCCTGCTCCGCATCAGCGTCACGAGGCCGGATGGCTCGGTGCGCGGGGAGAGCGGCGTCGAGCAGCGGATGTTCCTGCGTCCGCAGGGAGAGCAGCGCGACATCCCCGTCCCGGGCAACCTGGGGCAGTACGACCGCATCACCGTCCAGGTCTCCCATGTGGCGGATGAGTCCCGCTACGCCTTGAGCGCGACGGACCGCACGGGCCTGCCGTCCGCGCAGTGGACGGCCATCGTCACCGGTGGCCTCTTCCGGCTCTACACGACGGCCGCCATTCCCGCGGGCCTCTACCGCGCCACCGAACCCACCGGGCAGCTCGCCATCAACTTCGGCGTCGTGTCGCGCCTGGCGTTGCTGAACAACGAAGGCCAGGAGCGGCTGCTTGGGATTGAAGCGGGATTGATGGGACTGGGGCTCGTGCCGCAGTCGGGTGACATCCAGTTCCCGCCGACGCTCGCGGTCGTCCTGGGTCTGGGTCTTCGCGTTCCGATTGGACCGGGCGCCGCCGTGGGTGCGCAGGCGTGGATGGCCTACGAGTTCCGCGGAGACATCCGGCGCCGCACGGGGGGAGACCCTTCGCTGGACCCGGTCGTTCCGTCGAGCAAGTGGTCCTTCATCTTCGGCCCCAGCATCTCTGTCGGTAACGTGGGATTCAATCTCTGAGCGTTGATGAGGCGAACCGGTCCTCGCGGATGAACTCTTCCGCTGAGGACCGGCTCCCACTCGCCCATCCCACACACCCGAGCCGTCCGACTGAAACGGGCTGAAATGCCCCGTTCTGCTACGCCACGCCCGACCTTCCCGCCGCCCTGTGATGCCTGTTCAGCGTCAGCGCGTGCTGACGGTGTCAGTGCGACTGACTGCTGACTGGTGCTGTCTGTGTCATCGTGACCGACTGCTGACCTGTGATGTCTGTGTCAGCCCGATCGTGCGTTGACTGTCTTGCGTGCTGCTGCGTCCTGCCCTGTCCTACCTGCCGCCCGTGCTGCGTACTGCTCGTACCGCCCGATCTACGTGCTGCTACCGCCCCGTCCGACCCGCCGCCCTTGCTGCCCCGTCCTGCTGTGCTGCCCCGTCCAACCCGCCGCCCGTGCTGCCCCGTCCTGCCCGCCACCCGTGCTGCCCCGTCACGCTGCTGCATCACCCCATAGCAGGGCGCGTGCCGCCGCCGATCCACTCCCCAAGGCCAGCATTTCCAAGCACTTGGAGACATCACCCTGGGCCAACGGGGCCAGAGCCCTTCCCGTCCCGGTAAGAAATCCGGTCCCCCGCGGATGGAATACCGTCCCTCCGATTCAGGGTTGCCCGGCGATGCCGCTCAAAACCAAACGTTGGTGTGTGCCTTCGGAGCCAGATGACGGCTTCCGCGTCCTTGTCTGCCGTTACCGGCCACGAGGCCTGCCCAAGGCCAAGGAGACGTGGGACGCGTGGCAGAGCAACCTGGCGCCCAGTCCGGAGCTCTTCGCCGCTTTCTATGGAAAGGGCCGCACACCCATCACGCTGGAGGCCTACCGCGAGCGGTACCTCCAGGAGATGGCGTCGCAGCAAGAAGCCATCACCGCGCTCGCCAGGCGAGTGCGGCAGGGTGAGACGGTGACCCTCCTCTGTTCAAAGGACTGCATCCTCGAACAGGTCTGCCACCGAACAATCCTGGCCGGGCTCATCGAAGCGGAAGCGGCGCGGATGCATTAGAGCGGCTCCGTCCACGCCTGGCGCCGGCCCGTCGCCTTCTCAATCGCGTCGAGCAGGCGGTGCAGCTTCAACGCCTCGCTGAAGTCGTGCGCATCCGGCCCCAACTCCCCCCGCGGCAACCAGGCGTGGTCGCCGGGAGCAGGCAACGGCTCGAACGGCGGCGGCAGAGCAGAGGCGGAGGCCCGCGCCTCCCACAAGCCTCCGCGAACGGCGGAAGCCGCGGCCGGGGCGGCGGTGAACCTGCACCGTCACGCTCCAGACCGCGGCCATCCCCGTGCGGCGTGGACTATTGTTTCATCTTGTCGATGGAAGACGCCATGTTCTCCGTCGTCTTCTCCACCTTGAACTTGGTCCGGACCTGGTCCCCCTCCTTGATTTCACGCCGGAGGTGGCTGTCGATGTCCCGGTGCTTCTCGATGGGCTTGCCATCGATTTGCGTGGAGTGGCTCACGCCCATCGCCACCACCGCGCCGTTCTCATCCTTGATGAAGACCTTGTCCCTCCGCAGGGCCACCACGGAGCCGCTCAGCTCCTGCTGTCCCTGCATCTGGCTGCCGCCCATCCCGCCGGACATCTCCGAGCCGCTGCTGGGTGGCTGCTGCATCGATGGGTCCTGCGGCGGCATTGAGGGCTCTTGCGGCGTCGAAGGTTCCGGCGGCATCGCCGGCTCCTGCGAGCCTTGCGCCAGAGCCGCGCCACCCCACGCCAGACCCGCGATCATCCCCATCACCTTGAGCTTCATGACCGACCCCTTTCGTCCTGGAGGGCGCACCTCGCCTCCGGAGCCAACCGTGGCCATGCCCGGCGGCTTTGCCAGCCGGTGCCACGGTGCGACGCGCCCCCTGGAGCGCGCCCCCAAGCTCGTCCGCCCCACCTCGCGGGGTGATGCCAGGCGCGCCCCAGTGAAACGCAGTGCCCCTGGACGCCTGCTCAGTCCGCCCGAAGCGCCACCGCGGGGGAGACTCGCGCGGCCCGGCGCGCGGGCAGCAGCACCGCCAGGACGGCCACCGCCAACAGCACCGCCGCCACCGCCGCGTACGTCAATGGGTCCGTGGGCAGCACGCCGCTCAGCAGGTGCGTGAGGCCGCGGCTGGTGGCCACCGCCAGCCCCAGTCCCATGACGAGCCCACAGGCCGTCAGCCCCAGGTAGCGGCCGAGCACCAGCCCCATCACCTGCGCCCGACGCGCGCCCAGCGCCATGCGGATGCCCAGCTCGCGGGTGCGCTGCAGCACCGCGTAGGCCACGACGCCGTAGAGTCCCACCGCCGACAGCACCACCGCCACCGCCGCGAAGGCCCCCGCCAGCAGCAGGTAGAAGCGCAGCGGCGCCACGGTGCGGTCAACCACCGAGGCCAGCGTGCGAACACTCCCTGGCGCCAGGCTCGCATCCAACGCACGAATCTCCGCGCGAGCCGCGGGGGCCAGGTCGAGCGGCGCCCCCTTCGTGCGCAGCAGCACCACCATGCTCGTGGTCCGCGCCTGCACGTAGGGCACGTACACCTCCGGCAGGGACGGCGAGCCAAGCCCCTCCAGCGCCATGTCGTCCACCACCCCCACCACGCGCCCGCCCATGGCACCGCTGCCCCAGTCCATGCCCGTGTCCAGCGTGCGCCCCAGGGGCTCTTCGCCAGGCCAGAAGCGGCGCGCCGCCGCCACGTTGACCAGCACCGCGCGCCCACCCGCGCCCTGGTCCGCCGCCGAGACGCCGCGGCCCTGCAGCACCTTCACGCGCAAGGCCTCCAGCGCCCCGGGCGTCACGACGCGCACGCTGGCCTGCCAGGGCTCCGTCCCCTCCGGAACAGGCCGCAGCGGGTCCTTCACGGGAACGGTCCACCGGGCCCCATCCAGTGGAAGCCCATTCACCGCGCCGACCTGCTCCACGCCGGGCAAGGCCCGCAGCCGCCCGAGCAACGTGTCATAGAAGGCCGCGGGCGCGGCGGTGCCAAAGCCATAGTGAAGCGGCGGCAAGTCCACCTTCACCGTCAGCACACCCTCGGGGTCGAAGCCAGGCTCGGCCCGTTGCAGGTGCACGAAGCTGCGCAGCAACAACCCCGCGCACACCAGCAGCAACACCGCCAGCGCCGTCTCCGCCACGACGAGCACGGAGCGCGTGCGGTGCCCCTGCGCGCCGCCACCCCCGCCGCCCACCACCCGCTTCAGCCCATGAACCAGGTCCAGCCGCCCCGCCTGGAGCGCGGGCACCAGTCCGAACAGCAGCGTGGTCAGCACGGCCAGTCCCGCGGTGAAGGCCAGCACGGGGCCATCCAACGACACCTCGTCGATGCGGGGAATGTCCCGAGGCCCCCACGTGGCCAGCGCATCCAATGCCCACATCGCCACCAGCAACCCCACGGCCGTGCCCAGGCCGGCGAGCACGCCGCACTCCACCAACAGCTCGCGCGCGATGCGGCCACGGCTCGCGCCCAGGGCGATGCGCACGGAGACCTCCCCCTCACGCGAGGCCGCGCGCGCCAGGAGGAGGTGCGTGAGGTTCGCGCACGCGATGAGCAACACCAACCCCACCGCGCCCAGCATCAACAAGAGCGATGGACGGACGTTGCCCACCAGCATGTCGCGCAGCGGCTCCACGCGCGCGTCCTTGTCTTCGTTCGTCTGGGGGTACTGCTCCGCCAGACGGTGGGCGATGGCGGAGAGTTCGGTGCGCGCGGACGCCAGCTCCACGTCTGGGCCCAGCCGGCCGTACACCTCCAGCCAGTGCGCCCCGCGCCCCTCGGGCTTCGTCATGCCCTCTTCCCAGCGCAGCGGGAGCCACAGCTCAGAACGGGAGGGGAAGTCGAAGCCAGGCGCCATCACCCCCACCACCGTCCACGGCTCGGGAGTGCCCAGGTCCACCGAGCGCCCCAGCACGGCGGCGCTCCTACCGAAGCGCCGCTGCCACAGCGCATGGGAGAGCACCGCCACCTTCGGCGCGCCGGGCTGGACGTCATCGGGATGAAGCGCGCGTCCCATTTCCACGCGCGCGCCCAGCAGCGGGAAGAAGTCGCCCGTCACCATCCCCGCCTGCACCTTCTCCGGCGAGGTGTCCGCGCTGTCCGCCGCCAGCGTCAGCGTCACGGACGACACCGCGGACAAGCCGTCCAACGTGCGGCTCTGCTCCCGCAGGTCCATGAAGTCCAGCACGGAGGTGGGCCCCGGCCCCTGCTTCCGCTGGCTGTACACGTGCACCAGGCTCGCGTCGTCGTGCATGGGCAGCGGACGCAGCAGCACGGCATTCACCACGCTGAAGATGGAGACGTTGGCGCCAATCCCAAGCGCGAGCGTGACCACCGCGACCAGCGTGAAGGTGGGACTGCCACGAAGCCGACGCAGCGCGAAGCGGAGGTCCTGGCCCAGGGTCATCGTCATGTCCAGGACGCCTGAGCATGCCGCGTGCCACCCCCGGCGTACAGGCCCTCTGGACGAAGTGAGAAGTCCGGTTGCGCGTGCGTGGGAATCGGAGTCCCGTATCCGGACATCCCGCGCGCTTCCACGTGTCGTTTCTCCCACCGTGCCCCGCGCCCGCGGTTATCCCTCCGCCATTGCCGACCCAAGGAGCCGCGATGAGCCCGCACCGACCGAACGAAGCCCTCCAGAAGCTGGGCATCCACCACCCCATCATCCAGGGCCCCTTTGGAGGCGGGCTCTCCACCGAGCGCCTCGCGGCGGCGGTGTCAAACCTCGGAGGGCTGGGCTCCTATGGGGCCTATCAGCTCCCCCCGGAGGAGCTCGGCCGCGTGGCGGACCGGATTCGGGCGCTGACGGACAAGCCCTTCGCGCTCAACCTCTGGGTCTCCGACCATGACGCGGGCGGGGACGCGCTCAGCCCGGAGGCGTTCGACCGCGTGTACCGCCTCTTCGAGCCGTACTACCGCGAGCTCGGCGTGGAGAAGCCGGCCATGCCCGAGCGCTTTCACCATCGCTTCGAGGACCAGGTGGAGGCGCTGCTCGAAGCACGGCCGCCTGTCTTCAGCTTCGTGTTCGGCGTGCCCTCTGCCTCCATCCTGGCGGAGTGCCGGCGCAGAGGCATCCTCACCTCTGGCGCGGCCACCACGCTGGCCGAAGCCGAGGCCCTGGACGCGGCCGGTGTCGACCTCATCGTGGCGACGGGCTTCGAGGCCGGCGGCCACCGTCCTTCCTTCCTCGCGCGCGCCGAGGACTCGCTGATGGGAACGCTGGCCCTCACGCCGCTCGTGGCCGACCGGGTGAAGGCGCCCGTCATCGCGGCGGGTGGCATCGCGGATGGCCGAGGCCTCCGCGCCGCGCTCACGCTGGGGGCCCAGGCCGCGCAACTGGGGACGGCGTTCCTCGCCTGTGAGGAGTCGGGAGCGACGGACACCCACCGCGAGCTGCTCTTCAGCGACCGCGCGAAGCACACCACCTTGACGCGGGCCTTCACGGGCCGGCTGGCGCGAGGCATGCGCAATCGCTGGACAGACGAGCTGGCCGCTCAGCAGGAGGCGCTCGCGCCCTTCCCCATCCAGAGCTGGTTCCTGTCGAAGCTCAAGCCCGCGGCGGTCAAGGCGGGCCGCACGGACCTCGTGTCGCTCTGGGCAGGCCAGGCCACGCCCAACCTTCGGCACCGGACCGTGCCCGCGTTGATGGCGTCCCTCATCAAGGAACTCGCGCCCCTCTCTGCCACGCACTGAGCCACGCGGCATCGGGCCCGCACGCCCGGCCGGAGTCCGGGAGGGCTGGCGTCACCGGCTCCCGTGCCCGCACGAGGATGGCCAGCATCAGGGGATGTCCCTTGCCGGGGACCGCAAGGAGCCTCGCCCATGGCCCCATCGGACACGCCGGTCCGCCTCGACGTCTGGAGCGATTACGTCTGCCCCTTCTGCTACCTCGAGCTCCCCGTCCTCGAGCAGCTGCACGCCCGGCTGGGCGCGGCGCTCGACATCCACTGGCGCGCGTTCGAGCTGCGCCCGGCGTCCGTGCGCCCCCTCGCCCCGATGAGCGAGCTGCCGCGGTCGGCCTGGCCCCGCGCCGTCTACCCGATGGCCGAGCAGCGGGGCTTGAAGATGCAGCCGCCGCCGCTTCAGCCGAGGAGCCGGCTGGCGCTCGAAGCCGCGGAGTTCGCCAAGGACACCGGGTCCTTCTCCGCGTTCCATGAGGCCCTCTTCCGCGCCTTCTTCAAGGACGGCCGGGACATCGGAGACCTGGGCGTGCTGGGGGACCTGGCGGAGGACGTGGGCCTGGACCGCGAGTCCATGACCCGCGCACTGGAGGCGAGCCGGTACACCGCGCGCGTGCTCGCGGACGAGGAGGAGGCCCAACGACTGGGCATCCGCGGCGTCCCGGCCATGCGGCTCGCGGGCAAGGGGCCCGTGCTGCTGCTGAACGGCGCCCAGCCGGAAGAAGCCGTTCGCGCCGCCTTCGCGCGCGTCCGGCCGGGCCCCTCCCCGAGTGCCATGCACTGAGCGCGCGGCCACCGCTGTCCTGGCGGCGGCACTTCGCGCCGAATAGGGTGCCGACATGGAGCACCGCCCGACCCTTGTCTTCGCTGATGGCGCCTGTTCAGGAAACCCCGGCCCGGGTGGTTGGGGGAGCCTCATCGTCACGCCCGACGGACTGGTGACGGAGCTGGGCGGCCACGAGCCGGAGACCACCAACAACCGGATGGAGCTGACGGCCGTGGGCAAGGCCCTGCGCCACCTGGAGCGCACGCCGGGTCCCATCCACGTCCACACGGACTCCACGTATGTGATTCAGGGCGCCACCAAATGGGCGTTCGGCTGGAGCCGGCGCGGGTGGAAGACGGCGGAGGGCGGCGAGGTCGCCAACGCCGTCTATTGGAAGCGGCTGATGGCGCTCCTGGCGCAGCGCAAGGAGCACCACGCCGCCGAGGCCGCCGCCGTGGCGTGGTTCTACATCCGGGGCCACGTGGGCGTCCCCGGCAACGAGCGCGTGGACGCCATCGCCGTGGCCTATTCGAAGGGGCGCGACGCGCGGCTCTACACCGGCCCGCTCCAGGGCTACGGCGTGGCGGTGCATGAGCTGCCGGAGGACATGTCCCTGCCACCGGAGAAGCCCAAGGAGCAGCGCGAGGCCTCGGCCAAGGCGTACTCCTACCTGAGCCAGGTGGGCAGCGCCGTGAAGCGCCACGCCACCTGGGCCGCCTGCGAGCGCCGGGTAAAAGGGGTGTCCGGCGCCCGCTTCAAGAAGACAAAGAACGCAGTGGATGAAGCCAAAGTGCTGGAGGACTGGGGCTTCAAGGGACAGGACGTCCCTTCGGAAGACTGAGGCAGCCCCTCCAAGCCCATTGCCCCGCCGGTCCATTGCGCCTATGGGTCGGGGCCACTCCCCTCCCGCGAGGACGCAGCATGGCTCAAGAGCCTCTCCATATCGCCTCGGAGTTCCCGGCCCCGTCGGTGGAAGACTGGCGCCGGCTCGTGGACAAGGATTTGAAGGGCAAGCCCTTCACCGCGCTCCAATCGCAGCTGGAAGGCGGCCTGTCGCTCCAGCCGCTGTACACGCAGCAGGACGCCGCTGCCTCGCCGCCCGAACCGCCTGGCGTGGCCCCCTACGTGCGCGGCACCCAGGCCCTGGGCCTCACCGAGGGTGGATGGGTGGTGTGCCAGGAGTACAGCGAGCCGGACGTGTCACAGGCCGCCGAGGCCATCCGCACGGACCTCGAGCGCGGCGGCTGGGGCGTGTGGCTCCACCTGGGCGACCCGCACGGCGTCCGCGTACCGGATGCAGAGGCGCTGCGGCGGCTGCTCGCCCATGCGCCGCTGGATACGACCCCCGTCTACCTGGAGCCCGGGTCTGACCCGCTCGCCTCCGCCCAGCACCTGCTCCACGTCGCGGAGCAGGCGGGGGTGTCCCGCGCGGCGCTGAAGGGCAGCCTCGGCGTGGATCCGCTCGGCGTCCTGGCTCGCACCGGCGCGCTGCCCGCGGGGCTGGACGCGACGCTGTCCCAGGCCGCGCCGCTGGTCACCTCGCTGCGTGAAGCCGCGTCCGGCCTCCGGGTGCTGCTCGTGTCCACGCGGGCCTACGCGGACGCGGGCGCCACGGCGGTGCACGAGCTGGCGTGGGCCATCGCCACGGGCGTGGCGTACCTGCGCGGGTTGGAGCGCGCGGGCGTCTCCCCCGACGTCGCGGCGCGCTCCATCCAGTTCGCGGTGTCAGTTGGCGGACAGTTCTTCCCGGAGATTGCCCGGCTGCGCGCGGCGAGGCTCTTGTGGTCCAAGGCCGTGGCGGCGTGTGGCGGCTCACCGGAGGCCCAGGCCATGGCGCTGCACGCGCGCACCGCGAGCACCACGAAGACGCAGCGGGACCCGTGGGTGAACATCCTCCGCGCCACCGCGGAGTCCTTCGCCGCCGTCGTCGGTGGCGCGGACAGCGTCAGCACCTCGCCCTTCGACGAAGCCCTGGGCACGCCCGACGCATCCGCCCGCCGGCTGGCGCGCAACACGCAGCTCATCCTGCGCGACGAGTCGAGCCTCAACCGCGTCGCCGACCCCGCGGGCGGCAGCTACTACCTGGAGCAGCTCACGCAGGACATCGCCCGCGCGGCGTGGGCCGAGCTGCGGCGCATCGAGGCGCTGGGCGGCATGGCTCAGGCGCTCACGAACGGCGACGTGACCCGCGTGCTCGCGGAGACGCGCGCGGCGCGCGACAAGGCCGTGCGCACCCGCCGCCTGCCCATTGTCGGCGTGAGTGAGTTTCCCCACCTGGGCGAAGCGCCCGTCCAGCGGCAGTCCCGCGCCGCGGCGTCCACTGCGCCCGACACGTCGGGCCCCCTGCCCCTGCGCCCGGTGCGCGCCGCCGAGCCCTTCGAGACGCTGCGCGACGCGAGCGACCGCCACCTCGCCGCGCACGGTGCGCGCCCGAAGGCCTTCCTGGCCAGCCTGGGCACGGTGGCGGAGCACACCACCCGCTCCACCTGGACGGCCAACGTCCTGGCCACGGGGGGTATCGAGCCGGTGGACGCGCACGGCTTCGCTGACGTCGCCGACGCGGCGGCCCGCTTCGCGGCGTCGGGCGCGACGCTGGCCGTCATCTCCGGACCGGACGCGCTGTATCCCGACTGGGTGCCCGCGCTGACGGCGGCGCTGAAGGCGAAGGGCGCGCGCGCGGTGGCGGTGGCGGGCCGTCCCAGTGACCACGAGGCCGCCTTCCGCGCGGCGGGCGTGGACGCCTTCTTCTACGCGGGAGCGGATCTGTTCTCGCTCTTGTCCTCACTGCACCAGCAGCTCGGAGTGGCCTGATGCGCCCCCACGTACCGGACTTCTCGGGCATCGACTTCGACGCCCCCGAAACGCACTCCGCCGCGCCCACGCGCGAGCAGCAACTGCGTCAGGCCGCCGAGGCCACGCGCGACGCCGGGCGCTGGGACACGCCCGAGGGCATCCCCGTCAAGCCGGTGTACACGCGCGAGGATTTGGAGGGCGTGGAGCACCTGGGCTCGCTGCCGGGCCTGCCGCCCTTCGTGCGCGGCCCCTACTCCACCATGTACGTGCAGCAGCCGTGGACGGTGCGGCAGTACGCCGGCTTCTCCACGGCCGAGGCCTCCAACGCCTTCTACCGCCGCAACCTCGCGGCGGGGCAGAAGGGCCTGTCCATCGCCTTCGACCTCGCGACGCACCGGGGCTACGACAGCGACCATCCTCGCGTGGCGGGTGACGTGGGCATGGCGGGCGTGGCCATCGACTCCATCAAGGACATGCGCATCCTGTTCGACCGGATCCCGCTCGACCAGATGAGCGTGTCCATGACGATGAACGGGGCCGTGCTCCCGGTGCTGGCGCTCTACGTGGTCGCCGCCGAGGAGCAGGGCGTGCGGCCCGAGCAGCTCAGCGGGACCATCCAGAACGACATCCTCAAGGAGTTCATGGTCCGCAACACGTACATCTACCCGCCCGGCCCATCGATGCGCATCATCGGCGACATCTTCCGCTTCACTGCGGAGAAGATGCCGCGCTTCAACAGCATCAGCATCAGCGGCTACCACATGCAGGAAGCCGGGGCGACGCAGGACCTGGAGCTGGGCTACACGCTGGCGGACGGCGTGGAGTACGTGCGCGCCGGGCTCGCGGCGGGCCTGGGCGTGGACGCCTTCGCGCCGCGCCTGTCCTTCTTCTGGGCCATTGGCATGAACTTCTTCATGGAAGTGGCCAAGATGCGCGCCGCCCGCCTGCTCTGGGCGAAGCTCATCAAGGGCTTCTCCCCGAAGACGGACAAGAGCCTGGCGCTGCGCACCCACAGCCAGACGTCCGGCTGGAGCCTCACCGCGCAGGACGTCTTCAACAACGTCGTGCGCACCTGCGTGGAGGCCATGGCCGCCACCCAGGGCCACACGCAGAGCCTGCACACCAACTCGCTGGACGAAGCCATCGCGCTGCCCACGGACTTCAGCGCGCGCATCGCCCGCAACACCCAGCTCTATCTCCAGTTGGAGAGCGGCACCACGCGCGTCATCGACCCGTGGGGCGGCAGCTACTACGTGGAGCGCCTCACGCACGAGCTGGCGCGCAAGGCGTGGGCCCACATCCAGGAGGTGGAGGCGCTGGGCGGCATGACGAAGGCCATCGAAGCCGGCCTGCCCAAGCTGCGCATCGAGGAGGCGGCGGCCCGCACCCAGGCGCGCATCGACTCCGGCCGCCAGGCCATCATCGGCGTGAACAAGTACCCGCCCGAGCGCGAGGACTCCATCGAGATTCTCAAGGTGGACAACTCGGCGGTGCGCGAGGCGCAGATCGCGCGCCTGCGCGAGCTGCGCGCCGAGCGCAACGCGGACGATGTCCGCCGCAAGCTGGACGCGCTCACCGAGGCGGGCCGGCGCGGCGACGGCAACCTGCTGGCGCTGGCCATCGACGCGGCCCGCGCCAAGGCGACGGTGGGCGAAATCAGCGACGCGCTCGAAAAGGTGTTCGGGCGCTACGAGGCCACGGTGCGCAGCGTGTCAGGTGTGTACTCCAGCGAGGCGGGCAAGGACGCCCAGGGCATCATCGAAGCGCGCGCGAAGGCGGACGCGTTCCTCGCGCGCTTCGGCCGTCGGCCGCGCATCCTCATCGCGAAGATGGGCCAGGACGGGCACGACCGCGGCCAGAAGGTCATCGCCACCGCGTTCGCGGACCTGGGCTTCGACGTGGACATCGGCCCCCTGTTCCAGACGCCCGAGGAGTCCGCGCGGCAGGCCGTGGAGAACGACGTGCACGTCGTGGGCGCCAGCTCGCTCGCCGCTGGGCACCTGACGCTGGTGCCGCAGCTCAAGCAGGCCCTCAAGGCGCTGGGCCGCGAGGACATCATGGTCGTCGTGGGCGGCGTCATCCCCGCGCAGGACTACGACGCGCTGCGCGCCGCGGGCGCCGCGGCCATCTTCGGCCCCGGCACGGTCATCTCCAAGGCGGCCATCGAGCTGCTCGACAAGCTGGCCGCGTCGCTGGAGGAAGAGGCGTGAAGCTGCTGCCCGCGGACGCGTATGTGGACGGCGTGCGCGCGGGCGACCGTGCCATGCTCGCGCGCGCCATCACCCTGGTGGAGAGCGAGCTGCCACGCCACGCCGCGCTCGCCCAGGAGGTCCTCACGCGGCTGCTCCCCGCCACGGGGGGCAGCCGGCGCGTGGGCATCAGCGGCGTGCCGGGCGTGGGCAAGAGCACCTTCATCGACGCGCTGGGCATGCACCTGGTGAACGCCGGGAAGCGCGTGGCGGTGCTGGCCATCGACCCGTCCAGCACCGTGTCCGGCGGCAGCATCCTGGGTGACAAGACGCGCATGGCGCGGCTGGCGCGGGAAGAGGCCGCGTACATCCGCCCCAGCCCCTCCAGCGGCACCCTGGGCGGCGTGGCGCGCAAGACGCGCGAGACGCTGCTCTTGTGCGAGGCGGCGGGCTTCGACGTCGTGTTGGTGGAGACGGTGGGCGTGGGCCAGTCGGAGACGGTGGTGGCCGACCTGGTGGACTTCTACCTGGTGCTCATGCTGGCGGGCGCCGGAGACGAGCTGCAGGGCATCAAGCGCGGCATCCTCGAGGTGGCGGACATGCTCGCCATCAACAAGGCGGACGGCGACAACAAGCCCCGCGCCGAAAGGGCCCGCTCCGAGCTACGCGCCGCGTTGCACCTGATGCGGCCGGGCGCCGAGCCGGAGATCACCACCTGCAGCGCCCTGGAGGGCAGCGGCGTCGAGAAGCTGTGGACCTCCATCGAGGCGCAGCTCGGGCGGAGCGTGGCCTCGGGCGCGCTGGAGCGCCGCCGCAAGGCGCAGCAGGTGCAGTGGATGTGGACCATGGTGCAGGACGGCCTCCGAGCGGCCCTGCGTGCGCACCCCGAAGTGTCCGCGCTGGTGCCCACGCTGGAGGCGGACGTGCGCGAAGGGCGCGCGACACCGACGTCGGCCGCACTGCGGGTGCTGGGCGCGTTCCTGCCTGAAACGAGGGCCTGACGGCCCGCGTCGTGGAGCGGTCAGTCGCGCTCCAATCCCTTGCCTCGACGTAAACGGCGCTCTTACTGTACGCGCCGTGCGAAACGTCCAGCAGACCCCCGTTCCCCAGCCCTACAAGCCTCGTTTCCACGTCCGCATCGTGACGGCCGCCTCCCTGTTCGACGGGCATGACGCCGCCATCAACGTGATGCGCCGCCTCATGCAGGCCTCGGGCGCGGAGATCATCCACCTGGGGCACAACCGCTCGGTGGCTGAGATTGTCGACTGCGCCATCCAGGAGGACGTGCAGGGCATCGCCATCACGTCCTACCAGGGCGGTCACGTCGAGTTCTTCAAGTACATGATTGACCTGCTGCGCGAGCGGAAGGCCAACATCAAGGTCTTCGGCGGCGGCGGCGGCACCATCCTCCCCTCGGAGATTGAAGAGCTCCACCGCTACGGCGTCACGCGCATCTACTCGCCGGACGACGGCCGGGCCATGGGCCTGCAGGGGATGATTGACGACCTCATCTCCCAGTGTGACTTCGAGAAGCGGCCAGAGGACTTCGCGCCCCTGCTCGACACGCCGTCGCCGCGCGACCCGTCCCGGATTGCCCCGCTCATCACCATCGCGGAGAACTTCGCCTCGAAGGGCGCGGAGCTGCGCGAGGCCATGTCGCACATCCAGGCGAAGGGGCCGCGCGTGCCCATCCTGGGCATCACCGGCACCGGCGGCGCGGGCAAGTCCAGCCTTGTGGATGAGCTGGTGCGCCGCTTCCTGACGGACTTCCCGGACAAGACGCTCGCCGTGCTCTCCGTGGACCCGTCCAAGCGCAAGTCCGGCGGCGCGCTGCTGGGTGACCGCATCCGGATGAACGCCATCGACAACCCGCGCGTGTACATGCGCTCGATGGCCACCCGCCAGAGCAACCTCGCCCTGTCCAAGCACGTCGGCGACTCCATCGAAATCTGCAAGGCCGCCGGCTTCGACCTCATCGTGGTGGAGACCTCCGGCATCGGCCAGTCCGACACCGAAATCACCGAGCACTCCGACGTGGCGCTCTACGTGATGACGGCCGAGTACGGCGCGGCGACGCAGCTCGAGAAGATCGACATGCTCGACTTCGCGGACGTCATCGCCATCAACAAGTTCGACAAGCGCGGCTCGCTGGACGCGCTGCGCGACGTGCGCAAGCAGTGGAAGCGCAACCACAACGCCTTCACCACCGCCGATGACGCGGTGCCCGTGTACGGCACCATCGCCTCGCAGTTCAACGACCCGGGGATGAACCAACTCTACCGGGCGCTCATGGACACCCTCTCCGCGAAGACGGGCGCGCCGCTGAAGTCCGGCTTCGAGCTCACGCCGGGGATGAGCGAGAAGAAGTGGATCATCCCGCCCGAGCGCACGCGCTACCTGGCGGAGATCGTCGAGGCCTGTGAGTCCTACGACGGCTTCGTGAAGGCCCAGGCCGCCATCGCCCGGCGCATGTACCAGCTCCACGGCACCATCGAGGCGCTGCGCACCAACGTGGGCAGGAAGCGCCTGGAGATCGTCGAGCCCAAGGACCCCTCGGACACGGTGCAGGTCACCGAGCACGTCGAGGGCGAGCCCGCCTACCTGAGCGAGCTGGTGGAGCTGTACAAGGACTTGGAGTCGCGGCTCCACGCCGACTGCCGCCGGCTGCTGGCTGAGTGGCCCGCGACGAAGCGCCGCTACGCCGCGTCCAAGTACCAGTTCCAGGTCCGCGACAAGGTCATCGAGCTGGACTTGTACGCGGAGACGCTCTCCCACCTGCGCATCCCCAAGATCGCCCTCCCCCGTTATGAGGACTGGGGTGACATCCTCATCTGGCTGCTGCGGGAGAACGCCCCGGGCGCCTTCCCCTTCACCGCGGGCGTCTTCCCGCTCAAGCGCGAGGGCGAGGACCCCGCGCGCATGTTCGCTGGCGAGGGCGGCCCGGAGCGCACCAACAAGCGCTTCCACTACGTGTCGCGCGGCCTGCCCGCCAAGCGCCTGTCCACGGCCTTTGACTCGGTGACGCTGTATGGCGAGGACCCGGACCACCGGCCGGACATCTATGGCAAGGTGGGCAACTCGGGCGTGTCCATCGCCAACGTGGACGACGCGAAGAAGCTCTACTCCGGCTTCGACCTGGCGGACCCGTCCACGTCCGTGTCCATGACCATCAACGGCCCCGCGCCGATGCTGCTCGGGTTCTTCCTCAACGCCGCGGTGGACCAGCAGTGCGAGAAGTGGATCCGGGAGAACGGCCAGGTCGACGAAGTCGAAAAGAAGATGGACGCCCTCTACCGCGAGCGCGGCCTGCCACGGCCCCGCTACCAGGGGGACCTGCCGCAGGGCAACGACGGGCTGGGCCTGCTGCTGCTCGGCGTGTCCGGCGACGAGGTGCTCCCGCGCGACGTCTACGAGCGCATCCGCGCGAAGACGCTCCAGTCGGTGCGCGGCACCGTGCAGGCGGACATCCTGAAGGAGGACCAGGCGCAGAACACCTGCATCTTCTCCACCGAGTTCGCCCTGCGGGTGATGGGCGACATCCAGCAGTACTTCATCGACCAGAAGGTGCGGAACTTCTACTCGGTGTCGATTTCGGGCTACCACATCGCGGAGGCCGGGGCGAACCCCATCTCCCAGCTCGCCTTCACCCTGGCCAACGGCTTCACCTTCGTCGAGTACTACCTGTCGCGGGGCATGGACATCGACGACTTCGCGCCCAACCTCTCGTTCTTCTTCTCGAACGGGATGGACCCGGAGTACGCCGTGCTGGGCCGCGTGGCGCGCCGCATCTGGGCCAAGGCCATCCGGGACAAGTACGGCGGCAATGACCGCTCGCAGAAGCTGAAGTACCACATCCAGACGTCTGGCCGGAGCCTGCACGCGCAGGAGATTGCATTCAACGACATCCGGACCACGCTGCAGGCGCTGCTCGCGCTCAACGACAACTGCAACTCGTTGCACACCAACGCCTACGACGAGGCCATCACCACGCCCACCGAGGAGAGCGTGCGCCGCGCGCTCGCCATCCAGTTGGTCATCAACAAGGAGTTCGGGCTCTCCAAGAACGAAAACCCCAGCCAGGGCGCGTTCATCATCGAGGAGCTGACCGACCTGGTGGAGGCGGCGGTGCTGGCGGAGTTCCGCGCCATCTCCGAGCGCGGCGGCGTGCTGGGCGCCATGGAGCGCATGTACCAGCGCTCCAAGATTCAGGAAGAGTCCCTCTACTACGAGACGCTGAAGCACGACGGGACGCTGCCCATCATCGGCGTGAACACGTTCCTGGACCCCAAGGGCTCTCCGACGGTGACGCCGCCCGAGGTCATCCGCGCGACGACGGAGGAGAAGAACTACGCCATCACCGCGCGCGACGCCTTCTGGAAGCGGAACGAGGCGACGGCGCCCAAGGCCCTGGAGGCCGTGCGCCGCGCGGCGCTGGACAACGGCAACATCTTCGCCGCGCTGATGGACGCCTGTAAGGTCTGCACGCTCGGCCAGCTCTCCCGCGCGCTGTACGAGGTGGGCGGGCAGTACCGGCGCAACATGTAGCCCTGACGCCGCGCCCCATCCGGGCGGACGCGGCGATGAGACTCACGGGCCGAGGCGCTTGCCGCGCCTCGGCCTTTTTCATGTCACGACGCCTCAGCCCAGCTCCAGCATGCAGGTCGCGCTGCAGCCGTCGCGGCTGGTGGTGTTGCCGTCGTCACACTCCTCTCCTTCGATGTACTGGACGACGGAGTCGCCGCAACGGGGCGCCAGCATGCATCCGGGCGTGCATCCGCCGTAGGCCCCGTCGTTCACGCCGTCATCACACGCCTCGCCCTCGTCAATGATTGCGTTTCCGCAGAGCGAGCGGCACTCCGTCCGGCGCGTGCCGAAGCTGTTGAGCGTGAGCTGATAGGAAGAGCCCGTCGTGTGGCGCTCTGCCTGGAAGAGGGCGACCTCATAGATTCGGCCAGGCACCAGCCCCAGCTCCTCGGCCCGAGCGGAGAGCGTAACGGTTCCCGCCTCCGCCCCATGGATGCCGCCCAGGTCCAAGGCCAGGCGGCCGTTGATGAACACCCACACGTCATCGTCGCCGCGGAACGACAGTACTTCCGTGCCCTTGTATTCGAACCAGGAGCGCGTCTCGCTGGTGAAGTGGAAGTTGCGCGGTGCCGAATCGGAACCGGGGCGCGTCGGCTCGAATCCCGCGGCCACCCAGCCCAGCGCATCCAGCGGGAAGAAAGTCGGGTCTTCGAACCGGTAGGCGCCATTGCCCGTGTGCGCCAGAGTCATTGAAGAGACCACTGCGCGGTTCACCCCATGGGCGTCGCGGTACCACTGGTCGAACGCAGTCCGGCCGTGGGTCGTCGCGGAGCTCTGCCCCTCCTTCGCGTAGACGGGCTTTCCGTCCACGCCGAGCGCGCTCTGGACGATGCCCCGCTCCACGCCACTCTTGTTCTGGAAGTCGATGTGTCCACGCGGCAGCCCCTCCCCGGCTGGCAGGTCGTACCCTCGGAAGTCCCGGTAGACGATGGGGAAGGAAATCTCCTGGGGCGGCTCCTCCTCGATGCTCACACAGGCGAAGCCCGGCTCGAGCTTGCACTCCGGCGAACAGCCATCATTCGCGCGGAGGTTGCCGTCGTCGCACTCCTCCGTGCTGCCCGGCAGGATCACCCCGTCGCCACAAACGTCCTCGCAGCTGCCGTCGCTGCAACGCGGCTCGCGTCTGCAGTCGGGCAGACAGCCGTCACCAAAGTCGTGATTGCCGTCATCACAATGCTCGGTGCCCTGGACCTGAAAGTCACCACAGACGGTGCGCGAGCAAAGCGCGCCTACCGCGGGGCAGTGCCAGCCATCTTCCAGTCGGCACGTGGAGTCGCAGCCATCACCATTGATGATGTTTCCGTCCTCGCACTCCTCGGCACCAGCGGTGACGCCATCACCACACATGGCCGCGGAACAGGGCCCACCCGCGACCGGACAGGTCCACCCGGGTTCAATGTCCTGGCAGGTGGCAGAGCAGCCATCGCCGCTCTCGACGTTGCCGTCGTCACACAGCTCCGAGCCCAGCACCACGCCGTCACCACAGACGAGCGAGCCCGCATCAGGCTCGGTGCCCGCGTCAGGCTCCGTCCCTGCGTCGGACTCGGTGCCAGCATCAGGCTCGGTGCCCGCATCGGCCTCGGTGCCCGCGTCAGGCTCCGTGCCCGCATCGGGCTCTGTCCCTGCATCACCCTCCGACCCGGAATCGGGCTGGGCACCCGCATCCGGCTCGGCGCCAGCATCGACGTCAGCGCCTCCATCCTCCGGCTGTTCGCCAGCATCGGCGGGGATGGACGCATCCGGCGTCGCACCGCCATCTGGCTCCGGGGACGTGTCTCCACCACACGCCGAAAGGACCAGGGCCAAGACCGCAAGCATTCGCTTTGCGGCCGACAATCGACTCTCGCTGTTCACCATGGAACCGATGGTGAAAGCAGCCCATACGGAATGTCAATGACAGCGGCTGACGGTCAGCGACCACACGCCGGGCGGGGCGCCTGCACGCCCGATGTCTCGAGTGGGAACAGCGCCCCAGTTCCCGCGGGCCTCAAGGAATCACGGCGTCCGCGGGCGCCGGCAGCAGCGGCCGGGCCTTCAGCGCGGCCAGCCGCTCCAGCACGTAGTCCAACATGCTCCGCGCCAGCGCGTGCTCGCCCATCACCACCCGGGCAACGCCCAGCGACTCCAGGTAGTCCCGCTCCTCGTCGCCGTGCGTGCGCACCACCGCGGGGAGGGACGGATTCACGCCCTTCACCTGCTCCACGATGGCGCGAGCCTGCAGCGCGTCCGGCGTGGCGATGATGAGGATGGACGCCGTGTCCAGGTGCGCGTGCTCCAGGATGCCGGGCACCGCGGCGTCCCCGTAGATTGCGGGCACACCCTCCTCACGCAGGCGCTCCACGTACTCGCGGTTCTGTTCAACGACGACGAAGGGAATCTTGCGCTCCGCCAGGCTCTGGCCAATCACGCCGCCCACGCGCCCGTAGCCAATCAACACCGCGTGCTCGCGCAGTTGCACGTCCCCCATGCCAATGGGCAACTCAGACAGCTCGTCCTCCTCGGGGTCCATGCGCGCGGCGAACCGTGGCTGTCGGCGCAGCCACGCCAGCAGCGGATCAATGGCCTTGAAGACGAGCGGGTTGAGGGTGATGGACAGCAGCGCCCCCGACAACACCAGGCTCTGCCCCTCCTTTGGCAGCAGCCCGAGCGTGACGCCCAGCCCCACCAGGATGAACGAGAACTCCCCAATCTGCGCCAGGCTCGCGGACACCGTGAGGGCGGTGTTCACCGGGTAGCGGAACGCCAACACGATGAAGAAGGCGGCCAGCGACTTGCCCAGGACGATGATGCCCAGCACGACGAGGACCTGGAGCGGCTGCCGCACCAGCACCATCGGGTCGAAGAGCATCCCCACCGACACGAAGAACAGCACCGCGAACGCGTCCTGGAGCGGGAGCGAATCCTCCGCCACCCGGTGGCTGAGCTCCGACTCGCTGACGACCACGCCCGCGAAGAAGGCGCCCAGCGCGAAGGAGACGCCGAAGAGCGCGGCGGCCCCGAAGGCAATGCCCAGCGCCACCGCCAGCACCGACAACGTGAACAGCTCGCGGGAGCCCGTCTTGGCCACCTGGGTCAGCAGCCAGGGCACCAGCCGCTTGCCAGCGACCACCATCACCACCACGAAGAGGCAGACCTTCCCCAGCGTGACGGCCAGGGTCCAGACGAGGCCGTCTCCATCGGCCGCCGTCGCGGGCGTCTGCGTGTCGGCGGTGCCAAGGACGTTGCCCAGCGCGGGGAGGAGGACCAGGGCGAGCACCATCGCCAGGTCCTCGACAATCAGCCAGCCCACCGCGATGCGGCCATTCACCGAATCAAGGGCGCCCCGCTCCTCCAGGGCGCGCAGCAGCACCACGGTGCTGGCGGTGGACAGCGCCAGGCCAAACACCAGGCCCGCGCCCAGGCTCCAACCCCACCAGTGCGCGACCGCGGTCCCCATCACGGTGGCGGCGGCGATCTGCACGATGGCGCCCGGCACCGCGATGTTGCGCACGGCGAGCAGATCCTTGATGGAGAAGTGAATCCCCACGCCGAACATCAACAGGATGACGCCAATCTCCGCCAGCTGCCCGGCGAGGCCCCCATCCGCGACGAAGCCCGGCGTGAACGGCCCCACGGCCACGCCCGCCAGCAGATAGCCCACCAAAGGTGGCAGCTTCAGCCAGCGAGCGACGAACCCACCGACGAAGGCCAGTCCGAGTCCAACGGCGATGGTGGCGATGAGCGTGGTGTCGTGAGGCACGGCGGAATCTCCCTGGGCGCTACGCGGAAGGGGGTATGAAAAAAGCGGCGCGGCGAGGAATCCAGCCGTGGGGGCAGGAGCCTCGAACACCTTTCGTTCATGGGTGGTCTTGAGCGGACGCTCGCGCTGATGCAGTGAGCTTGCGCCGGGCGGCAATCTACTACGCGGCGCGCCCGTTCCCAACCTTCATTGGCACGCGGTGAGCGATGTGCTCGCCAAGCATCACTTCGAGCGAGCGACGCGCCATGTCACCCCGTGGGCGGTGCCTCACCGCGTCCCCAGCTTGAGGAAAGAGCACATTTTCGCGGAGGTCCCTGATGCGTGCTCCCCTGCCCTTTGTCTTGATGTTGGCCCTGGCGCTCGCCGGCACGTCCGCCGCTGCCGCGGAGCACTCGGCCCCGACCCTGGATTCCCTGGCGGACGGCGCGCTGCTGCTCGACGGGCTGGGGACGCACGAACGCCAGGTCACCACGGCCTCCCCTCAGGCCCAGGCCTTCTTCAACCAGGGCCTGCGGCTGGCGTATGGCTTCAACCACGATGAGGCCGCGCGCTCGTTCGCCCGAGCCACGCAGTTGGACCCCACCTGCGCCATGTGTTTCTGGGGCGTCGCGTTGGTGCTGGGCCCCAACTACAACATGCCCATGCTGGCGGAGAATGCGCCCGCCGCCTGGGACGCCCTCCAGCGCGCTCGGCAACTCGCCCCCCGCGCGACGCCGGTGGAGCAGTCACTCATCACCGCGCTCGTCCAGCGTTATCCCGGCCCGGAGGCCCTGCCGCCGGAGAAGATGGCCCCCTTCAACGAGGCCTATGCCAATGCCATGGCGGGCGTGGCCAGGCGCTTCCCGGAGGACCTGGACGTGCAGACGCTCCACGCCGAGGCGCTCATGGACCGGAACCCCTGGAAGCTGTGGTCGCTGGACGGGGCGCCGGCTCCCGGCACGGAGCAGATTGTCGCCACGCTGGAGTCCGTGCTCGCCAGGGACCCCCTGCATCTGGGCGCGAACCACTATTACATCCACGCGGTGGAGGCCTCGCCGCATCCAGAGAAGGCGGAGCCTTCCGCGGACCGACTGGGCGCGCTGGCGCCCAATGCGGGGCACGTCGTCCACATGCCGGCCCACATCTATCAGCGCGTGGGCCGCTACGCGGATGCCTCGGAGAGCAACCGGAAGGCGGCGGCGGCGGACCTGGCCTACCTGAAGCAGGCGAAGCCGCGCGGCCATGTCTATCCCATGTACACGTCCCACAACTTCGGCTTCCTGGCGTTCTCCGCGTCCATGGAGGGGCGGAAGCAGGAGACGCTGGAGGCGGCCCGGGACTCGGCGAAACACTTCCCGCCGGAGCTGCTCACGATGATGCCGGGCATGGACTTCTTCGTGGCCCAGCCGCTCTTCGCCATGGTGCGCTTCGGGGACTGGGAGCGCCTCCTCGCCGAGCCCCGCCCGGATTCGAAGTACCCCGTCCAGGAAGGGCTCTGGCTCCACGCGCACGGCATGGCGCTGGCGGCCACGGGGCAGGTGCCACAAGCCCGCGCGGAGCTGGCCGAGCTGCGGCAACTGGCCCGCACCGTGCCTCCGACGATGGCCGCGAACCTCAACACCGCGAAGGACGTGCTGGGCGTCGCGGTGCGTGTGTTGGAGGCCCGCGTGGCCCAGGCCGAGGGCCGGCCCCAAGCCCTGACGCTGTGGCGGGAAGCCGTCGACGCCGCGGACCGGCTCTCCTACGCCGAGCCCGCGGACTGGTTCTATCCGGTGCGCCATTACCAGGGCGCCGCGCTGCTGGAGGCCGGGCGCAGCGAGGAGGCGGAGGCAGTCTACCGCGAGGACCTGATGCGTAACCCGAAGAATGGCTGGGGCCTGTTTGGCTTGACGCAAGCGCTCGAAGCGCAGGGACGTCAGGAGGAAGCGGCTCGCACCCGCGCCGCTTTCGAGACGGCCTGGGCGCGCGCGGATTTTCCGCTCACGACGACCGCGCCCTGAGGGCCAGGGACACACCCTGACACCCCGCCGCACCTGGAGCGAGGCCCGGGTTGCACGAGGCTCCGCATGGGGATAGGGAAGCAGGCCTCGTATGTCTGCGACCGCGGAGCTGCTCGATGCCGTCCGGGAGGAAGCGCGCCCGGACACCTGGTCTGCCGGCACGGGGCTCGCTCGCGCGGGCGCCGTCTCGGTGCAGTCCGTGGATGAGGAAGAGGCCGTGCTGCGGGTGCGCATCCCCAGCCGGCCCACCCCCGTGAAGACGGTGCTCTACCTGGATGAAGCCATCTGGGAGTGCGACTGCCGCGGCCGGGTGGACCCCTGCGAGCACGTCGTCGCGGCGGCGCTGATTCTCCACCAGCACGCCACGGCACGGCGAGCCCCCGCGCAGCGCCCGGGCGCGAACGCCGTCACCAGGCCCGGCGCACCCGCGGCTGGCGCGCCGAAGCCGGAGCGCATGGTGTACCGGTTCAAGCGCGTGGACGGCGGGCTCCAGTTGGAGCGGCTGGTGGTGCGCCCGGACAACACCGCGCGACTGCTGGCGCGCAGCCTGGCCTCGCTGCTCACCAACCCCGTGGAGGCCGCTCGCATCCAGACGCAGCCGTGCGACTTGCTCGCGGACAAGCTGCTGCTGAAGCCCACCCGGGGCGCCCTGCCGCCCGAGCGGCTCAACGCGCTGCTGCGCGTCCTGGAGCCCGCGCGCACCGTGCTCTTCGACGGCGTGTTGGTATCGGTGACGAGCGAGCCCCTCATGCCCCGCGTCACCGTGGAGGACCGCGGTGAGAACACGGTGCTCAAGGTGGAGAAGGACCCGCGCGTCACCGAGGTGGTGAGCCCCGGCCTCGCGCTGTGCAGCGGGACGCTCTGTCCCCTGGGGGAACAGACCCTCACGGGGCCCTGGTTGGAGAAGCTGCCGCAAGAGCGCGCCTTCGCCCCCCACCAGATGGGAGATTTGACGGGGAAGGTGCTGCCGGACCTCGCGCGGCGCATGCCGGTGGACGTGCGCAGCCAGCGGTTGCCGCCCATCGACCGCACACTGAAGCCTCGCATCTCCCTGGAGCTGAACCAGCTCGACGCGGGCCTCTCGGTGCTGCCGACGCTGGTGTATGGCTCGCCGCCTACCGTGCGTATCGACAGTGGACGCATGGTGTACCTGAAGGGCGCCGCGCCCGTGCGCAACGAAGCCGCCGAGCAGCTGCTCATCCACCAGCTCCGCGACGAGCTGAACATGGCGCCCGGGCGGCGCGTCACGGTGCAGGGCAAGGAGGCCGTCCAGCTCGCCGACAAGCTGCGGCGCTGGCGCGGGGGCCTCACGGGGGATGGCGCGGCGGTGGTGACGAACCCGAACGTGCAGCTGCGCCCGGTGCTGAAGGTGGACACGGGCGCTGGCGCCGAGGGCGTACCGCACGTGGGCTTCTCGTTCGACTTCCAGGTGGAGGGGGAGGACCGGGAGTCACCTCGCACGGTGGATGCGGCGGCGGTCATGCGCGCCTGGGAAGAAGGAATCGGGCTGGTGCCGCTGGAGGGCGGCGGCTGGGCGCCCCTGCCCGCGGAGTGGCTGAAGTCCCATGGCCAGCGCGTGGCGGACCTGCTGTCCGCGCGAGGCCGGGATGGCCGGCTCGCCAACCACGCCATTCCGCAGCTCACGGGCCTGTGTGAAGCGCTGGAGCACCCCTCCCCGCCGGGCCTGGAGCGGCTGGCGCCCCTGGTGAAGGGCTTCGAGAAGCTGCCCGAGCCGCAACTGCCGGAAGACCTCACGGCGACGCTGCGCGCGTATCAGCTCCAGGGCGTGAGCTGGCTCACCTTCCTGCGACAGGCGGGGCTGGGCGGCGTGCTCGCGGACGACATGGGCCTGGGCAAGACGCTGCAGACCCTCTGCGCGCTGGGCCCAGGCACCCTGGTGGTGGCGCCCACGAGCGTGCTGCCCAACTGGGAGGCGGAGGTGAAGCGCTTCCGTCCCTCGCTGAAGGTCTCCGTGTACCACGGCCCCGGACGCGCGCTGGATGAGGCGGCCGACGTGACGCTGACGACGTATGCCCTGATGCGCCTGGACGCGGAGGTCCTGGGCGCGAAGCAGTGGAGCACCGTCGTGCTGGACGAAGCCCAGGCCATCAAGAATCCAGACAGCCAGGTGGCGCGGGCCGCCTATGGCTTGCAGGCGGACTTCAAGCTGGCGCTGAGCGGCACGCCCATCGAGAACCGGCTGGAGGAGCTCTGGAGCCTGATGCACTTCACCAACCAGGGTTTGCTCGGCGGACGGAAGGACTTCGAGGAGCGCTGGGCGCGGCCCGTGGCGGACAACCACAAGGGCGCGGCGGAGCGGCTGCGGGCGCGCATCCGGCCCTTCATCCTGCGCAGGCTCAAGCGGGACGTGGCGCCGGAGCTGCCGCCCCGGACGGACGCCGTGCGCCACGTGACGCTCACGGAGCGGGAGCGCGCCGTCTACGACGCCGTCTACGCGGCGACGCGCGAGGAGGTGGTGTCACAGCTCGAAGCGGGCGGCAGCGTGTTGAAGGCGTTGGAAGCCCTGTTGCGGCTGCGGCAGGCGGCGTGCCATCCGGCGCTCGTTCCGGGCCAACAGGCCAAGACTTCGTCCAAAGTGCAGGCCCTGGTGGAGGCGCTGGGCACGGCGGTGGAGGACGGGCACAAGGCGCTCGTCTTCTCACAGTGGACGTCGATGCTGGACCTCATCGAGCCCGCGCTCCAGGAAGCGGGCATCGGCTTCATCCGGTTGGACGGCAGCACGGCCAACCGGGGCGCGGTGGCGGCGTCCTTCCAGGACCCGAAGGGCCCACCGGTGATGTTGATTTCCCTCAAGGCGGGAGCGACGGGGCTCAACCTCACGGCGGCGGACCACGTCTTCCTCGTGGACCCATGGTGGAACCCGTCCGTGGAAGCCCAGGCCGCGGACCGCGCGCACCGCATCGGGCAGCAGCGGCCCGTCATGGTGTACCGGCTGGTGTCTCAAGGAACGGTCGAGGAGAAGATCCTCACGCTTCAGGCGAAGAAGCGGGAGCTGTTCGAGGCCGCGCTCGGTGGCGGCTCCGGGGCCACCGCGATGACGCGTGCGGACCTGATGCAACTCCTTGCGTAGCCGTCTCCGCGCCGCGCAATGCACGCCGCAACTCCCGTGGAAATCAACTGCCCACAGGACGCATCGTGAAGGAAACAGCCTCCGTACCGAGCATGTACTCATCCCCGTCCGAGACCTGCTGCCGGGTGATGCGCTCGTTGTTGAACCAGGTTCCATTCGAAGAGTTCAGGTCTTCGATGAAGACCTCGTCCCCCACCCGCGTCACGACAGCGTGCTCACGCGAGACACGCTCCGATTTCACGACAAGGCTGCAACGAGGGCCTCGGCCAATCGTGAAGCGCTCCGTGGAGACGGCCACCGGCGTGCCTTGCGCCCACCGGACGAAGACCTCCAGCGGCGCGGGAGCCTTCACGATGTTGGTGGTCTCCGCCGACTGGTCCTCCAGAATCGTCGCGGCTTCGCCAAGCGGCCGGAGCTTCGGTACAGGACGCGCCACCAGTGGACGTGCCGCAATCGGCGTCGCGACGGGGGCCTCTGCCTGAGCAGCCTCCGCGGGCTCCTCCACGATGCCCAGTGCCGCAAGCTCCTCGGCAATGTCGTCACTGGACACGTCCCCCTTCACGCCGCTGCTCGCCGGTGCCTCGGCCTCATCGTTCGCAGCTTCTTCGGACTCCGAATCGTCTGAGTCTTCGGCGGACTCATCGCCTCCCGAGTCCTCAACCGACTCCTCATCATCGGCTTCGTCGGACTCCTCATCGTCGGCGTCATCGGACTCCTCGGCATCAGAGTCGTCGGCCTCCTCATCATTGGAGTCGTCCGATTGGGCGGCCAGCCCCTCTGACGGCTGCACGGAGGCCTCGACCTCCGCGAGAATCTCCTGCATCCGCGCGAGCACCAGCTCGGTCGAGTTCACCTGCGCCACGGACAGAGGAACCGGGGTGACGCCAGGAGGCTCCGTCGCGGGCTCCTCCGTCACGTCGTCCGCAGAGAAGGCGCCTACGGACAGAGCAGCCGCGGCCGGGACAGCCGGAGGCGAGCCCCCGCTCGGAGCCTCCACCACGGGACGCGCCGCCACGGGTGCAGCGGCCTGGGCCACGGGCGCCACCACCCCGCCCAGCGACACCACGGAGGGGGACACGTAGCCGTTCTGGCGCGCGAGTTGGAACAGGGCCTGCGCCACCAGCGCATCCCGGTCCACCCCCATGTCGCGGCTCATCAACTCCAGCGCCCGCCACAGGGGCTCGGCGACTTCAATCGTCTGACGAATCCGCTTCATGACTACCCCCTCAGATTGTTCTGCCACGGCGACACATGGTTCGCGTCGGTCAGCCAGAAGAACATCGCCTGCGTCTCCGCGTACTGCTCTTCGGCAATCCCCGCCAGGTTGGGATGCAGCTCCTGGAGGGCAACTCCTTCGAAATCAAACGTCGGCAGGTCCGGGTCGATGCGACCTTGGGTCCGCCGATTGCGGCACTGCCACAGCCGCTGCGTGGCCTGCCCCGCCGCGTGACCGAAGTCCGCCGGAGGCGTCAGCGCATCCGGCATCCGAAGCGCATCCTCCCCGCACGCCCACAAGAGCCAGGTCAGCGCGCTCCAGTCCCCACGGACCGCTCGGGACAGGGCCGGCAGCCCCAGCCCCTTCAAGGACAGCGTCTCGTCGATATCCACCGAGTCACCTTCCGCATCCTCGACCTCCGTCTGCTCCAGCTCGACGGGCCCGTCCGGCAGCAGGGCCGACACATCGGGCGGCAGCCAGGGCACGTTCGCGCCGGGCTTGAAGCGGGAGAGAATCTCCGCGCGCAGCAACTGGAGCCGCGTGGCGTACTTGCGGACCACCGCCTGCACCGCGTCCAGGTCCTTCGTGGGCCCGTCGGGGACCTCGTCGAACGTGCAGTGAACAGGCTCACGCCCCGGCCAGAACTCGAAGCGCGGGAACAGCACCCGCCCATAGGCCGAGAGGAACTTCCACGAATCCGGCTCCGACGGCGCCAGCGCCTCCGCGTCCTTCCGCATCTGCTCGCCCAGCCCCAGGTTCGCCAGGATGAGGCTCCGGGTGAACAGGTACGCCGAGCGCTCCGGCGCGAGCAGCATCGCGGCCAGGATGAAGTCCAACGCCGCCCGGGGCCGGTCCTGCTGGTCGTGGAGCACCGCGAAGCCCCGAAGCAACGTCGCTGCCTCCGCGCCACGCATCAACGCATCCGCCAGCGCCGCCCGCTCATCCCCCGCGCTGTTCATCACACCTTCGGCATGCTCGCGAGCGCTCGCCTCCGCGCGAGGCAGGGTGAGCGCCTCCAGCCACGCCTTCAGCGTGCCCGCATCCAGCGACACGGCGCTCGCACGCGCCATGGCCAGCAGCGCCTCCCGGTACCGCCGGTCCGCCCGAGCCTGCTCGGCGAACGCGCGCCACGCGTCAGCGCTCCTTGGCAGGTTCGAGAACACCTCCGAGGCATCCAGTGTCTCGTGGTCCTGGACAACGCCCAGGTCCCGGGTGGCGACGGCGTTGCCCTCCGCATCCAGCAGCTTCCACGTGCCGCACGCGAAGTCGTCCTCCATCTCCCCTTCGTCGAACCGCACCCGAGCGTCCGCGTACTCGTCCACGGCGCGGGAGTGGTAGCGCCCTTGCCGGCTGCCCTCGCGGAATTCACCCTCCCAGAGGAGCTGTCCCTCCCGGTCCCAGAACCGGCACAGCCCGTGGCGCTCGCCGTCCGCGTTGAGCGACACGGACGCCCACTGGTCCTGGTCCTCTCGGTACTCGGCCTTCTCCGGGAGGTTCGCGGGCCGCGTGGGGTACGGCACGCCGGTGGAGGGCACCACGCGCTCACCGGCGCCGTTGTAGTGCAGCACCTGCGTCACGCGGCCGTGCGCGTAGACCATCACCGTGCGGCGGACGTTCTCGCTAAGGCCAATCTCATGCATCCGCTCGGTGGTGAACTGGTCGGACGCGTACCAGGTGCGCGGGCCGTGCAGGTTGCCCTGCTCGAAGGCCCCGTCCTGGGACACCTCCCCGCTCTCATGAAAGCGCTTGAAGGGCCCGTGGGGCTTGCCGTGGACGAAGATGCACTCGTTGCAGAGGGTTCCGTCGGCGCGCCAGTACTTCCAGGGGCCGTGCTTCTCACCCTCCTCGTCAGTGTCGCCGAAGCACCACTCCTTGTCGCCGTCGTCCCATTCCGCGTGGGGCGGGATGCCAGGCGGCGGCGTCCCCTCCTCCGTCAGCTTGCGGTTCGCGGCCCGCTGCTGCTCGACGGCCAGGTCCACGGAGTCCAGCATGCTCAGCCAGGTCGCGAACGCCGAAGCCGACATGGCACCCGAGGCGCGCCGGACCTCGACGCCATCCTTGAAGGCCACCAGCGTGGGAATGGAGCGAATCTCCAGCCGGCCGGAGACCTCCTCCTGCGCCTCCGTATCGAGCTTGCCGAAGGTGATGTTCGGGAACTCCTTCGCGGCGGCCTCGAAGGTCGGCGCGAAGCCACGGCAGGGGCCACACCACTCCGCCCAGAAGTCCACCACGCACACCCCCGCCTCCTGGGTGATGCGCTCGAAGTTCTCCTGGGTCAATTCAACGGTCTGTCCCGCCACGGCGACTCCCTTGCGAGGTGCGTGGGGCGATAGAAGTGAGTGGGAGCCCTCACGTCAACGGCGCAGTTCAAGAACGGCTCGCGCGACGCCTGAACACCGCCAAGCCCGGGAATTCACACGTGAATCCCGTCTCAGAAAACGAAAAAGCCCAGGCCTTGAGAAGAGCGCGCCCACGGAATACGGCCTCAGCCCCACGGGGCGAGGAGCACCGCCAGAAGACTCGGTGGATGCAAGCCGACGACGCGCCCTACGTCCTCTTCCGGCGCGCGCCCCAGGTCCTGACGACGGAGGTCGTCGGGAAGAGGCTGCGTCCCTGGCTTGATGGGGTCCGTCCCACCTGGGAGAGGTCACCATGACCCCGGGTGAAACAGCTCCGCGAAACTCCTGAAACAATTACAATCCCGGCAGGTCCCTGAGCGAAGGGCCTTCCGCGAATTCAACAGCGGCTGCATCCGTCATCGGGAGGATCGACGCCAACGTTCTTCATCAGGCTCGGGTATACACGTTGCGGCATGAGTCGCTCATCCTTGGTCGAAACAGTGCTGGGGCAGCAGTATCGAGTGCTCCGGCGGATTGGCGTGGGGGGGATGGGCACCGTCTACGAGGCGGAGCAACTCAACGGAGGCCGCACCGTGGCCGTCAAGGTGCTCCGGCAGCACCTCCTTGGCGAGCCGGCCGTGCATGCGCGATTCCGCCGCGAGGCCCAGGCCACCGCGGGCTTGAATCACCCGAACATCGTCGAGGTGATGGACTTCCACGACGCCCCGGATGAGCCACCCTTCCTGGTGATGGAGCTGCTGCAGGGCCAGACGCTGAAGTCGCTGATGAAGAAGGAAGGCCCCCTGCCCATGGAACGCGCGGCGGCCATTGCCCACCAGGTGGCGACCGCGCTGGTGGCGGCGCATCAGGCCGGCGTCATCCACCGCGACATCAAGCCCGACAACATCTTCCTGGTCGACACGGGGACCGAGGCCCTCCAGGTGAAGCTGCTGGACTTCGGCGTCGCGCGGCTCATGCATGAAGACGACGCCACCGCGCTGGGCACGGAGTCCGGCGCCTGGGTTGGCACGCCGTCGTACATGGCCCCGGAGCAGATCCGCTGCCGCCCTGTCGACGGACGCGCGGACATCTACTCGCTGGGCGCCTGCCTGTATCACATGGTGACTGGACAGCGGCCCATCGACGTGGCGGACAACGTGGCCCTGCTCTCCGCCGTGCTCCACAATGTGCCCGCCCCGCTCAGCGGCGTGCGCACGGACGTGCCGGATGGCTTCTCCCAGGTGGTGGAGCGCACGCTGCAGAAGGACCCGGCCGCGCGCTACGCGGACTCCCATGAGCTGGCCCAGGCGCTCGAGCCTTGGATTCGCGCCGCCCCCCCGGAGCCCGCGAACCCAGCACCGGTGCCCCCAACGCCTGTCGCGGCGGAACACGTCGCCACACCGCACACGCCCGGACCGCAGCACGCCTTCGTCGCGGGGGAACACGTCCCCCCGCCGCACCCGCGCTCCCGCCTGCAGACCATCCTCATGGTCACCAGCGCGCTGGCGGTGGGCCTCGCCGCGACGGGAGGGCTCGTTCTGACGGCCTCCGGGATGACGCCCGCGGAGGAGCTCGCCCGCCTCCAGGTCGTCGAGTTGCCCCGCCTGACGGTGAACGGCGCCGCCGCGCCCCGCGGATACAGTGACGGCTGGGTCGCCGAGTCCATCGAAGGGCGCATGCCCGCGCTCGACAGCTGCTACGCGCGAAACGGCGAGGACGCCGCGTGCCGTCAGGACACCTACGCCCTGGTCTACTCCCCCGATGGCGTCGTCCTCGGGGCACGCATGCAACCGCCCCAGCCCATCCCGCTCGCGCGGTGCATCAACAAGGTGCTCCGAGGGCTCGCCCTGGGCAAGCCACGCGAAGCCATCGCCGGCACCGCCACGGTCCTGCTCAGGCGGGAGTAATCCCTCCCAAGAAAATCCGAACCTCAACGCCGCGAGCGCGCCCGGCGTGAAGCAAGCGCCTCTGCGAGCGAGAAGGCAGACAACGCTTCGCCTGGAAATCTCCAGCGAAACGCGGGAGCTGGCGCCCGCACCATGACGAGATACGGCGACGGCAGACCGATGCGCTAGTGTCTCGCGGCAATTGCAGCCACGGCACCGCGTCCATCGACAGAGGGGTTCATGCTCAGTTCAAGAAGGTCGTCCCACTCCATCCTGCTTCTAGTCCCGCTGCTGCTGGCCCTGACCCAGACGGCCTGTGGCGACGACACGCCCGAGCCCAGCCAGGACGCAGGCATCCAGACGCCCGATGCTGGCAGGGACGACGCGGGGCCTTCCCCGGACGACGCAGGCACCGACGATGCCGGCACGGAGCCGGACGACGCGGGCACCGATGACGCAGGCACCGACGATGCCGGCACGGAGCCGGACGACGCGGGCACCGAGCCAGACGACGCGGGCACCGAGCCAGACGACGCGGGCACCGACGATGCTGGCACCGAGCCAGACGACGCGGGCACAGACGATGCCGGCACGGAGCCGGACGACGCGGGCACCGATGATGCCGGCACCGAGCCGGACGACGCGGGCACGGGTGAGGAGGACGGGGGCTCGGACCCGACGGACGGGGGCAGCGGTGACGGAGGCACGGAGCCACCGGAGTGCCCGTTCGGGCCACCGGATGGCGGTGTCTCGAACCCGGGCGACCCGACCGTCGTCCAGGACCCGACCGCGGACATCCTGGACCGGCTGCGGGCCATTCCCGGCCTCACCGTCGCGGAGAACCCCAACGGCGTCACGGTCCCCGCGGGTCACCGCTTCTTCGTCATGGAGTACGACCAGCCCGCTGACCACGCACGCCCCGAGTGCCAGCGCTTCAAGCAGCGGTTGGTCCTGCTGCACCGCTCCGTCACCGCGCCCGTGGTCTTCTACACGAGCGGCTACTACGTCTCCCTGAGCGCGGGCCGCCGCGAGCTGACGACGTTGCTGGCCGCCAACCAGCTCTCCATCGAGCACCGCTTCTTCCTGCCCAGCCGTCCGGAGCCCGCGGATTGGAGCCAGCTCACCATCAAGCAGTCGGCGGACGACTTCCACCGGGTCGCCCAGGCCCTCAAGCCAATCTATTCCGCGTCCTGGGTGTCCACGGGCGTCAGCAAGGGCGGAGAGACCATGGTGTTCTACCGCCGGTTCCACCCCGAGGACGTGGACGCGACGGTGGCCTATGTGGCGCCGCTCGTGCTCGGCGAAGATGCGCGCTTCCCCGACTTCCAGGCCACCGTGGGCGGCCCGGAGCTGGCGTGGTGCCGCGAGCAACTCCACACCTTCCAGCGCGCCGCGCTGAACCGCCGCGAGGAGTTGGTGACGCTGCTCCGTACCTACGCCGCGAACCGGGGCCTCACCTACAACCAGCTCGGCTTCGAGCGGGCCCTGGAGCACGCCGTCATCGAGACTTACTTCGCCTTCTGGCAGTACTCCGTCCCCCAGTACTGCGACGCGTTCCCGGATGGCACGGCGTCGAGTGAGCACCTGCTGGAGATGATTGACTGGGCGGTGGGCCTCGCCACGTTCTCCGACAACGGCAGCTCCGGCATCACCCCGTATTACCCCTACTACTACCAGGCGAGCCTGGAGCTGGGCTGGCCCAAGCCCTACGAGGCGCACCTGGGCGACCTCATCCAGTACCCCGGCACCAACATCGCGCCGGTGTACTCGACGCCCGGCGTGCCCGCCGTGCTCCGGCCCCAGGCCATGCAGGACATCGAGGCCTGGCTCGTGGCGCATGGCCAGCGGGTGATGTTCATCTATGGCGACCTGGACCCGTGGACGGCGGCGGCGTTCCCGCTCGGCAACGCCCAGGACTCCTTCGTGTTCACCGTTCCGGGCGGCAACCACGGAAGCGCCATCAACCAGCTCCCCACCACCCTGCGGGTCCAGGCCCAGGACATCGTGCGGCGCTGGGCAGGCGTCCCATCACTGAAGCACGCCCCGGTGCCGCTCCCGGAGGCAGACACCGTCGAGTTTGGCCCCCACCTGCCGCCCCGGCTGCAACAACCCCCGGCCCGGTAGCCCGCGGCGAACGCCCCTCACTGGAAGCAGCCCTTCCGGCGAGGGGCTGAACCCATCCAAGCGGCCCCAGGGGCCGGCACCGCCCTGGTGTCCGGCGCGCTGACGCTGACGTGTCATCTCTCCGGCTGACGTGTCAGCGTCGCGTGTCACGCGGCGCCGCCATTGCCAAACATCGGAAATCACATCCATGTGAGCAGCAACCGCCGTGGCATGTGTCGTGCTCAAGCCGCGGAGCGATGCTGCTCCACAAGCACCTCACCCCCGAGCTGAAGTCCCGGCTCGACATGCTGACGACAGGCAACGGCTGGACGCTCCGGAAGGCCATCCAGAGTGGCCTGGACCACGAGGACTCCCAGATGGGGGTCTACGCGGGTGACAGCGAGTCCTACGCGCTCTTCTCCCCGCTGCTGCATCCCATCATCCGGGACCACTGTGGCCATGACCTGAGCGGACACACGAGTGACTTCTCACTCGACGGGCTGCCCCAGGACGACCTGGACCCCACGGGCGAGTTCATCCTCTCCACGCGGGTCCGCGTCGGACGGAACCTGGCCCGGTACGCCTTTCCTCCAGCCATTGGCGCCAGGGACAGGGCCGCGCTGGAAGCAGAGGTCGTCCAGGTCCTCTCCGGCCTGAAGGGCAGCCTCGCGGGCGACTACTACCCGCTGGCCCGCCTCTCCGAGGCGGAGCGGCGGGAGCTGGTGCACCACCACGTCCTGTTCCAGCAGTCGGACCGCTTCCTGGACAGCGCGGGCGTCAACCGCGACTGGCCACGCAACCGCGGCATCTTCCACTCCGCGGACCTGCGCTTCATCGTCTGGGTCGGGGAGGAAGACGCCCTGCGCATCATCAGCATGCAGCCCGGCGCGGGGCTGGCGCAGACCTTCCTGCGGCTCCAGACAGCGCTCGAGCAGCTCGACGGGCAGCTCGACTTCGCGCGGGACTCACGGCTGGGCTTCCTCACGGCGTGCCCCACCAACCTGGGCACCGCCATGCGCGCCTCCGTCCTCATCCGCCTGCCCCGCCTGTCACGGCGGCCGGACTTCCGCGCGCGGTGCGCCCGCCTGGGGCTCGCGGTGCGGGGCCTGCACGGCGAACACTCCGAAGCGCATGAAGGCATCCATGACGTCTCCAATGCCGTCCGGCTGGGCGTCACCGAGCGGGACATCTACCAGCGGCTTCGGACGGGCCTCCACGCGCTCATGGAGCTGGAGTCCGCGGCGCGCAAGCGCGGACACCCGGGCGCGGCGTCCGGGAGCTGAGCGCCCCCGGAGCGCCTCGCTTCACGCTCAGGACTTGGGAATCCAGCCGTCCACGAGCGCCTGGTTCTTCTTCACCCACTCCCGGACGGCCTTCTCCGGCGTGTTCTCTGCTTCGGCGACGGCGCCCATCAGGCTGCCGAGCTGCTGGTCATTCAGCTTGAAGTTGCGCAGCAGCGTCGCGACCTCGGGCAGGTCCTGCTCCAGGCCCACGCGGGTGAGCGTGTGGATGGACTCCTTGGCGCCGTAGACGCCCTTCGGGTCCTCCAGGAACTTCAGGTCCCAGCGCGCGAACTTCCAGTGCGGCTTCCAACCCGTGACGACCACGGGGCGCTTCTTGGCGATGGCGTCCTTGAGCTCCGCGGTCATCGCCGGGCCGCTGGAGGGCACCAGCTTCAGGTCCAGCTTGTACTCCGCGATGGCCTTCTCCGTCGTCGTCATGATGCCCGCGCCGGAGTCGATGCCCACGATGGACTGGTTGAAGTCCTTCGCCTTGCCGTTGAGCTGCTCGATGCTGGTGATGTCCAGGTCCGCCGGGACGACCAGGCCAATCTGGGCGCCCTCGTAGGTGGTGCTCAGGTCCACCACCTTGCCCTTGAAGCGCTCCATGTAGCTCTGGTGGGTGAGGGGCAGCCAGCTATCCAGGAAGATGTCCGCGTCGCCGTTGGCGAGCGAGGCGAACACCGGGGCGACGTCCGCCATGGTGGTCGTCACCTCGTAGCCCATGCGGTCCTCCAGGATGGCCTGGACCAGGTTCGTCATGGCCACGCATTCAGCCCAGTTCACGTACACCAGCCGGACCACGGGCTTCTTCGCGGGGGCGGGCGCCTGGGTGTCACTGGCGGCGGGCGCCTTGTTCTCCTCCTTGCATCCGGGGGCGACGAGCAGCCCCGCCACGGCCGTGAGCAGCAGGGGCAGGCGGGAGAGAGAGGAAGTCTGCATGGGACGGGTCTCCTTCATGATGAGCGCGTCCGGGGCTTGCCCAGCGCGTGAGTCAGGCGGTCCAACACGATGGCCAGGATGACCACCGCGATGCCGCTCTCGAAGCCCAGTCCGATGCGGAGCTGGGTGATGCCCTTCAGGACCTGCTCGCCCAGTCCCCCCGCGCCAATCATGGCGGAGATGACCACCATGGACAGCGACAGCATGATGGTCTGGTTCACTCCCGCCAGCAGCGTGGGGACGGCGATGGGGAGCTGGACGTTGAGCAGCGTCTGGCGCGGCGTCGCGCCGAACGCGATGGCGGCCTCCACGACCTCGGCGGGCACCTGCCGGATGCCCAGGTTGGTGAGGCGCACCGCGGGCGGCATGGCGAAGATGACGGTGGCCACCACGCCGGGCACCTTCCCCAGGCGGAAGAAGAGCACCGCGGGGATGAGGTAGACGAAGGCGGGCATCGTCTGCATCAGGTCCAGGGCGGGCCGCAGCACCCGCTCCACGACGCGGCTGTACGCGGCCCAGATGCCCAGGGGGATTCCCAGCACCAGCGCCACCATCGCCGAGCTGAGGACCAGCGCCAGCGTCTCCATGGTGGCCTTCCACAGGCCCATGTCCTGGATGAGCAGCATGCCCAACGCCGTGAAGACGGCCGTGCCCAGGCCGGACAGGCGCCAGGCGAGCACCATCAACACCGCGATGATGGCGTAGCTGGGCGGCAAGAGCAGCGCGCTCTCCAAGCCGTTGATGCAGGCCGTGAGCACCGCGCGGATGGCGTCGAACACCGGCGCGCCGCGCGTGCCCAGCCAGTCAATCAGCTCCTCGAAGCCTTGGCCGATTTTGAGTGTGCTCATGTCAGCGCTGCTCCCCTGCGATGCTGGCCAGCAGCGTGGCGCGGCTCACGATGCCCAGGAACGACTGGTCCTCGGCGACGACGGCGATGGGAATCTGCGTGGTGGCCGCCACCGCCACCAGCTTCGCCAGCGGCGTGTCCGGTGACGTGGTGGGCAGGTCGGTGACGAGCGCGCCGTCCAGGCTGTGCTTGTTCTCCGCCAGGAGCCGCAGCGCGTCTTCAATGCGCACCACGCCCACCAGCTTGCGGGCCTGGTTGGTCACGAAGAGCGTGGAGGTGCCCGATTCGCGCATCCGCTTGACGGCCAGGGCCGGCCCGTCCTTGGGGTGCACCACCGACTCCGGCCGCCGCATGATGGCCCGCGCGGTGAGGACCTTGGTGCGGTCCACGTGCTCCACGAAGGCGCGCACGTAGTCGTCCGCGGGGCTCGTGAGGATCTCCTCCGGAGTGCCGAGCTGCGCGATGCACCCGTCCTTCATGATGACGATGCGCCCACCCAGCTTCAGCGCCTCATCCAGGTCATGGGTGATGAACACGATGGTCTTGTTCATCCGGGACTGGAGCTCGAGCAGCTCGTCCTGCATCTGCCGGCGGATGAGCGGGTCCAACGCGCTGAAGGCCTCGTCCATGAGCAGGATTTCCGCGTCGGTGGCGATGGCCCGCGCCAGGCCCACGCGCTGCTGCATGCCGCCGCTGAGCTCGCGAGGCAGCTTCTCCTCGTAGCCCTTCAGGCCCACCAGCTCCAGTGCCTGCATCGCCTTGGGCCGCGACTCCCGCCGCTCCAGGCCCTGCATCTCCAGCCCGTACTCCACGTTCCGGATGACGCTGCGGTGAGGCAGCAGGCCGAAGTTCTGGAACACCATGGCCATCTTCCGGCGCCGGACGTCCAGCAGGCCCGCCTTGTCCGCCCGGGTGACGTCCACGCCGTCCACGTGCACGCTGCCGGCGGAGGGCTCGATGAGGCGGTTGAGGCAGCGGAGCACCGTGGACTTGCCGCTGCCGGACAGGCCCATGATGACGAAGATCTCGCCGGCCTTCACCTCGAACGAAGCCTCCTGGATGGCGACGGTGCAGCCCGTCTCCTCCAGGATCTGCTGCTTGCTCTGCCCCTTCTCCAGCAGGGCAATGGCCCGCTCCGGGTTCCCGCCGTAGATCTTCCGCAGACCGCGGACTTCAATCTTCTCCATGGGGCCGCTCAGAAGTAGTAGCCGACGTTGATGTTGAAGCGCGTGTCCCACGAGGCGTTCGGGTCGCCCTCCGCGAGCGCGTTGCCATAAGCAGGCCCCAGCCAGGGCTGGTTCTTCCCGCTGGCCACGTCCACGTAGGTGTAGACGGGCCCCGCGGTGACGAGCATGCCGAGCACGTTCTGCATCGACGTCTCGAACTCGGCGTTGGCCTTGTCGAAGAGGCTGAAGCTCTCGTAGAAGGTCAGCTTCGTGACGGGCCCCCACGCCACCGGCACGTCGTAAGCAAGGCCCGCCACGTAGACGGTGCCCCGGGTGGCCATCTTGTAGGGCGCGTCATAGGCACCCATCGTCACGATGGAGTCGTCGTGGCCCTCCGGGTTCTTCAAGTCGTAGCCGTAACTGAGGACCTCCATGCGCAGGTTGAACGGGCCGTAGTAGCCGTCCAGGTGCACCGCGCCGGCCCAGTTCAGACCATTGCGCCGAGTGACGCTGTTGTAGATCTGCGCGGTCTGCGCGGAGACGCCCACCTCCGTGCGGCCCAGGTCCCCGTGCTGAAAGGTATACGCCGCGCGCGCGTTGACCTTGTTGCTCTCGTGGTTCGCGCTGTCCACGCCCAGGTAAGCCTCGCCCGGGTTGGCGCTGTTCACCTGCACCACGTCGTAGGAGTAGCGCGCGCTGTCCGTGCTCCGGCCGGTGAAGTTGCCTTCGTCGCCCTTGTAGAAGGCGAACTGGAGGTCCCACGGCCCACTTGTGTGGACCAGCTTCAGGCCCATGTCGTAGTCGTCCTCCATACCCATGTAGTAGGGCAGGGAGAAGAACCAGCTGTGCGAGGCGTACGGCAGCGCGCCGAAGGGCACCCGGTGCACGCCCAACTGGAGCTGCGTCTCCTTCGTGAACTCATAGCCCACCCAGCCGTGGTGGAGCATGGAGTATCCCGAATAGAGGCGGTACTCGGCGGACAGCAAGACCTTGGAAAGCCTGGCGTCGACGTTGAGCCGGAAGGTATCGAAGGCCACGTCGCCACCGCGGTTGCGGTTGTCTTCTTCTCCAGACCACGTCTTCAAGAAGGCATTGAGGCGCAGCGCACCACCGACCTTGAGCATGTCCGGGTCTTCCACCACCTCCTCCTCGGCGCGTGCGGCGGGCGCGAGCAGGCAGGTCAATCCGGACAGGAAAAGCGCATGCGAGAAACGAGTAAGACGGGTGGACAACCGCGACTCCTGGCAATGGACGACAGGCGCGAGCGGACCGGAACGGGCCTCACTCGTCCTGAGCGCCAGACTTGGCACAAGGGGCGGTCCTCTCCCGGCCACACACAGCGAGGACGCTGGCGCGCGAGACAGTCCACCCAGGGAACAGTGCGGCCAGTCGTTAACAGGTCAGGCGGAACACGTCTAGCCCTTTGGGCTCAAACAATGTGGGCGCGACTCAACGCCGGAGCAGGAGGTAGCCCTCCACCGCCTCGGTGATGGCCGCTTCGAGCGCGCCCTCGGCCGCGACCGGCGGATCAAGCACCGCCGAGTGCACGAGCGCTTCGACCATCCGCAGCACCATGTGCGTGGCGAGGTCCAGGTCATCACGGCCGACCTGCTCGCGATGCGCCTCCAACACGGCCCTGGTGCGCTCGAACAGGCGTCTGGCCGATTGGCTGACGTCAGCCGGTCGCTCGAAGAAGGGGTACTCCACGTGGAGGATGCGCTGGAGCCGGGGCTCTGCCCGGTGAACGGCCAGCGCAGCCGTCACGACGCCCTCGATGACCTCCCGCAGCGTCCCGCCATGCGCCGCCGCCAGGGCACGGTCCACGACAGCCTGCATCTGCAGATGGTGCCGCTCATGCAAGGCCGTCAGGAGGGCGTTCTTGTTTGGGAAATATTGATAGACGGACCCCACGCTGATGCCGGCACGCTCCGCGACCCGGTTGGTCGTGGCGCCCTCATAGCCATGCTGGTCGAAAACGCGAGCCGCCGCCTCCAGGATGACGTCGACCATGTGCTTGGAGCGTCCTTGTCGAGGCTCCTTCCGAGGAGACTCGGGACCCTTTGCGGGCTGGCGAGAACGCGAGTTTCGAGCGGCAACCGCGGTTTCTACATTGCGAGGCATGCAAAGACTCCTTCCTCCGCGTCTCGCGCTCATCCTGGCCGCTTTGATGGCCGCCTTCGACAGCTTTCTTCCCGGCCCCGCGCTGGTGCCCTCAGCACTCCAATGGCTGGGCCTGCCGCTGGTCGTCCTGGGCCTTGGCGTCGCCATCGCCGCGCGGGCCCAGTTCGCGCGCGCACGCACCAACATCTACACCTTCAGCAAGCCCGACTACCTGGTCACGGATGGGCTGTTCCGCTTCACGCGAAACCCCATGTACCTGGGCTTCTGCCTGGCGCTGACGGGCCTCGCCGTCTTCCTGGGCTCACTCGCGCCGGTGCTGTGCGCGCTGGCCTATCTCGTCATCTCCGACCGCTGGTACATCGCGTTCGAGGAGGAGATGATGCGGGCCCGCTTCGGCGAGGCCTACCAGCGCTATGCGCGGCACACCCGCCGGTGGCTTTGACCCGCTCCTCGCTGAGCCCCCACGCCCTCCCGTGACATTGAGGCGCGGTGCGCATGATGTGTGTCCAGGCCTGCCAGCATGCTAGAAGCCGGGGTCGCCGGATTCACACCCAAACCCGAGTAACCACCATGACCTTTTTCTCGCGAAAAGTGTTCGCCCTGCTTGTGTTCTTCATGTCCTCGACCGCGCTCGCCGGTGAGACGTGGGTCCAGGGCCGCGCGGTGCTCCACGCCTGTGTCTATGCCAGCTCCTACGAGGCCCAGCTCGAGCTGAACTACCGGAACTACTCCCTGCCCTGGGGCACCTCTGTCTATCTCATCCACGGCTGGGGGGGCCTCGACAGCTTCGTCCCGTTCGACTGGGAGAACACGCAGACCCTCGAAGTCTCCGCGTCCGCGCCGTACACGTGGAGCACCACGGTGACGAGCATCATCTCCAACCGCACGTCGCCCAAGTGGTACGAGCACTTCGACTTCGTCTGGAAGGTCGTGCTCCCCAACGGCCACGAGTTCTACGAGAAGGGCAACGGCTCCACCTGGGGTTACTACGCCGCCAGCCTGCTGGACATCACGGAGCGCCCGTGCACGTCGGACGGCAACTTCGTGGGCCCCTTCTACCCGCTGTCTGTCACCTCCATCGAGAAGTGGTAGCCATTCCATGACGCTTCAGCGGCGGGAGCGCCAAATCCAGACGCCCCGCCGCGTCAGTGGAGGGTGAACACGCGCCGCGAGTCATCCCAGGACATTCCATGGCGCCGCAGCACCCGCGCCAGGTCCAGCTCCACGGGCGGCGGGTGTGCGAAGTCCTCGAAGCGCAGCAGGTGGAACGTCCGGTCGGAGGCCGCCGCCGCCAGCCACGCCCCGTCGGAAGAGAAGGCCACGGCGGAGACGAACCCCTGCTGCCCGGGTGCCTCTCCCATGAGGGCCCCGTCAGGCAGCCGCCAGACCTTCACCTCGCCCCCCATTCCACCGGACGCCATGAACGCCCCCTGAGGCGCCATCGCGAGCGACAAGACGCCCACCGTGCGCGCATCCATCGATGTCAGCACGCGGCCGTCCTCTGGATTCCAAAGCCGGATGGGCTGACGCATCCCCGCGGTCAGCAGCGCCCCGGACGCGAGGAACGCGACGGCGCGGACCCGGTCGCCCGCCTCCAGGACGCGCAACACCGCGCCCCGCGCCACCTCCCAGACCCGCACCGTGTGGTCCGCTGAGCCGGAAGCCAGCCTTTGCCCCGTGGCATCGAACGCCAATGCCCACGGCTTCCCGGTGTGCCCTGTCAGCCGGGCCACCTGGGTCGCGGAGGGGACTGCCCAAAGCACGACGTCCTGCGCCACCCCGGCCGCGAGCAGCGCGCCGTCCGGGCTGAAGGCCAACGCCCGGATGGACTCACGCGCGGCGGGAAGCACCATCACCTGGCTCCCGGACCGGACGTCTCGCACACGCACCTCCCCCTTCAACGTTCCCACCGCGAGCAACCGCCGGTCCGCGCTCACGGCCACGGCCCCCACCGCGTCAGGTGTCTCCAAGCGGGAGTGGAGTTCGCCGCTGGACGACACCGACCAGCTCCGCAGGCCGTCCTCCCCACCCGACACGAAGGCATCTGGTCCCACGGGGGCCAGCACCTCAGGCCAGGCGGGCAGCTCCCGCAGCAGGACGTCCGGAGGTCGCTCGGGCCGTGACCAGACCTTGAGGACGCCGTCCATGCCACCAGAAGCGAACGTGCGTCCGTCCGGTGACAGGGCCACGGCCATCACGAAGGTCCGGTGCGCATCCAATCGCTCCAGGACCTCGCCACCGCCGCGCACGTCCACACGCTGCACGCGTCCCTCCCAGCCCGCCTGCACGAGCTGCTGGAAACCGGCAGCGATGGCCACGGCCGAAAGCGTCCCCGGGTTGCGCTGCACGTCGAGCAGCGCGCCGGTCCGGGCATCCCAGAAACGAATGGCCTGGTCCGCGGACGCGGTCATCACCCGCTCGCCATCCGCGGAGAACGCGCAGGACGCCACCATGTCCCCGTGTCCCGTCAGCCGGTGCAGCTCGCGCCGCGCCGGCAGGTCCCACACCCGCGCGGTCCGGTCCATGCTCGACGACACGAGCCGCGCTCCGTCGGGGGAGAAGGCCACCGCGATGACGATGTCGTCATGCATGAACCGGAGCACCTCCGCGCCGTCACGGAGACGCCAGACACGAACCGTCTGGTCCAGGCCACCGCTCGCCAGCCACTCACCCTCCGGGGAGAAGGCCAGGCCCCGCACGACCTCCGTGTGCCCTGACAGCAAGGCCACCCTGCGGCCCTGCTTCCAGTCCCAGAGCCAGAGCGTGCCGGGCCTGCCAGCGGCGGCCAGCCAGCGACCATCCGGCGAGAACGCGAGGGCATGGAGCTCGGCGTCGTGGCCCTTCAGCTCCGCCACCTGCGCTCCGGCCTCCACGTCCCAGACGCGCACGACCGAGTCATACCCTCCCGACGCCAGCAGCCTGCCGTCTGGTGAGAAGGCCAACGCCAGCACCGAACCCTCGAACTGCTTCGCCCATTCGAGCGGCGAGGCGCGCTGCTCCGCCCATACCTGCCCCCAGCGCGCCATGGGTGAGTCCTCCGTGTGTCTCGCGGCCGCGAAGGAGCCCGCCGCCAGGGCCCATTGCTTCGTCTCGATGGCCGCGTCGCCGCGCGCCCGGAAGAGCTCTGACCGCCCGTCTCGCACCACCGCGGCCTCCGGCGAGGACCGCCGCCCCGCGCAGGACACCGTGAGCAGGACCAGGACCCACCACCACGAACGCAGGCGCATTCCGGAGTCATCACCCGGGACGCGGCCCCGGCACAATCCCCTTCGCCCAGCGCATGAGGCCGTGGCGGAACCGACACTGCGCATTGTCAGCCCCCTCTCCCCTATCGAGCCTGCCAAGCGCCACGTCCGCGCCCATCCGCCAACGCGTGCCTGGGCGCCCCTTCCCGCCCACCTGCCGTGAGCGCCCCTCCGCGCGCGCCAGGCGTCCCTAGCTTGGCGGTAGGGGGCCTCTCCCATCACGGCCCCACGGAGGAGAAAGCCATGCCCCTGGACCCTCGAAGCGAGCCTGCGCGCACAGGCGAAGGACGGCCGCCCGGGCTGCCCCCGGGCCGAGTCGAGCAGCTACGGGCCCGCTTGCGCGGCCGGCTCGTGCGCCCCGAGGACACGGACTACGAGGAGCACTGCCGCGTCTACAACGCCATGATTCACAAGCGGCCGGCGCTGATTGCCCGGTGCGCCGACGTGGCGGACGTCCTCGCGGCGGTGGAGTTCGCGCGCGAGCAGGGCCTCATGCTCGCGGTCCGTGGGGGTGGACACAACGGTGCCGGCCTGGGCACCTGCGACGGGGGGCTCGTCGTCGACCTGTCGCTCATGCGCGGCGTCCGGGTCGCCCCCGAATCGGGCACCGTGCGCGTGGCGGGAGGAAGCGTCTGGGGCGATGTGGACCATGCCACGCACGCCTTCGGGCTCGCCGTCCCCTCGGGAATCATCTCCACCACGGGCGTGGGTGGCCTCACCCTGGGTGGCGGCCTGGGCCACCTCACGCGCCGCTACGGCCTCACCATCGACAGCCTGCTCGCCGTGGACATGGTGCTGGCGGACGGGCGCTTCGTCACCGCGAGCGCCGAGCAGCACCCCGACCTGTTCTGGGCCGTGCGCGGCGGCGGCGGCAACTTCGGCGTCGTCACGTCCTTCCTCTTCCAGGCCCACCCGGTGGACACCCTCCTGGGAGGCCCGACGCTCTGGCCCCTGGAGCGCGCCGAGGAGGTGATGCGGTGGTACCGCGAGTTCATCTCCACCGCGCCCGAGACACTCACCGGCTTCTTCGCCTTCATGGTCGTCCCGCCCGCGGCGCCCTTCCCGCCCCACCTGCACTTGCAGAAGATGTGCGCGGTGGTGTGGTGCTACACCGGAGACCCGGCCCAAGCCGATGCGCTCTTCAAGCCCGTGCGCGCCATGGGCCCCGCGCTCGACGGCGTGCAGACCCTGCCCTACCCCGCGCTGCAGAGCATGTTCGATGCGCTCTATCCACCGGGCCTCCAGTGGTACTGGCGCGCGGACTTCGTGCGGGAGCTGGGGGACGAAGCCATCTCCCGGCACGTGGCGTTCGCCCACCGCCTGCCCACGATGCACTCCACCATGCACCTGTATCCCATCGACGGAGCGGCGCACCGGGTGGCTCCAGGCGACACCGCCTTCAGCTTCCGGGACGCGCGGTGGGCGGAGGTCATCGTCGGAGTGGACCCCTCTCCCGCCAAGGCCGGGGACATCACCTCCTGGACGAAGGACTACTGGGAAGCCCTGCATCCCTACTCCGCGGGCGGCGCCTACGTGAACTTCCTCATGGACGAGGGCCAGGAGCGCGTCCAGGCGACGTACCAGGACAACTACGCAAGGCTGGTGGAGGTGAAGGACCGCTACGACCCGGACAACCTTTTCCGCGTGAACCAGAACATCCGCCCCAGCAGCGGCGCGCCGCTTCGCCATTAAGCCACCATTCCCTCGCGCCCTCGCTCGCCCGGAGCGGCCTCGGTTGGTACCTTCCGTGCCCGCAAAGTTCGCTCCACCCCAATCGCGAGGAGAATGCGGCATGGCAACGGGCTTCGAGGCTTACAGGATGGAGGACCCCACGCTCCTGGCGGGTGTGAAGGAGGCCCTGCTGCAATCCTACTTCGCGGACTTCGACCAAGGCTTTCTCCAGACGTCGGCGGGGCAATCGGACATCGCGGACCACGTGGATGGCCGGTACAACCGATGCGTTGACCACGTGCTGCCCTGGCTCGCGAGGTACGCGCAGCTGGGCAAGGCGGACATCGTCGAGCTGGGCTGCGGCACGGGCTCCAGCACCGCGGCCTTCGCCCAGGTCGCCCGCCATGTCACGGGGTACGACATCCACGCGCCCTCCGTGCGCGCGGCCGAAAGCCGCATGAAGGCCCTGGGTTTGCGCAACGTCGCCATGAGCGTCGTGGAGCCCGCGCGGCTGCTGGAGACCCTGAAGAAGGAGAACCCCAACGGCGCTGACGTCTTCGTGCTGTACGCGGTGCTCGAACATCAGACGCCCGCCGAGCGACTGGAGACGCTCCGCACCGGATGGGACCTGCTGCGGCCAGGGGGCCTGCTCGTCGTCGTGGATACGCCCAACCGGCTCGTGTACTTCGACGCGCACACGTCCCTCATGCCGTTCTTCCACTTCCTGCCGCCGGAGCTCGGGTGGCCGTACGCCTCGCGCTCCCCTCGTGAGAACTTCCGCGAGGCCATGGCGCAGGTGTCCGCCGAAGACGCCCCCATGCTGTTGACCCGATGGGGCCTGGGCGTCAGCCACCATGAACTCGAGCTGGCGCTGGGGGACATCGACCCCGTGCTGGTGGGGACGGGCTTCGAGCCGGAGGTGCTCGACATGTTCCCCGTCACACTCGACGAAGAGCTGCTGCGTTTGTACGTGGAGAAGAGCGGCGCGCGCGTCCCCCTGGCGTTCACCCGGAACACGCTCAACTTCGTCCTGCGCAAGGGTGACAACGCCGGCCTCATCGCCCGCCGGCCTCCGCCGCCTCCGGTGCGACACCTCGTCAACGAGACCTCACACGCAGCCCAGGCGCAACGCGTCCACGCGCTGGAACAGCGCGTCCGGGAGCTGGAAGCGCACATCGCCACCCCGCCCCTGCGGCACCAGCTCGCCGACAAGCTCAACGGCGCCCTCAAACAGACGGCCCTTCACCGTCAGGCCCGGAAGCTCGTCGAATGGTCGGTGGACCGCGTCAAGCGCGGCGCGCGCTGAGCCTTGGCGACGAAGCCCGTGAAACATATAATCCTGGAAATTCAGCACCCAGGAATCACCGACCGTCGATGAAACATATACGGACAGAGGTCGAGCGGCCGAGCGGGGTGAAGCAGACCCATTTTACAGGAGCGTCCCCCGCACCCGAGGATGGACGCATCCATGCGTCACCTCCGCATTCCGACTCACGCGCCGGCGCTTCACGTATCCTCCGGTGTTTCACCTGTCTCACCTGCCGTCGCACGCCTGTTTTCACGACGTGCGTCGTGGTGCTGGGTGCTGCCGTTCCTCCTGATACTCTCCACCTCCGCGTGGGCGGACACCGGGCGGCCCAGCGTCGACCTGAATGAGGGCTGGCGATACCGCTGGGGAGACTCCCCGCCGGGCCCCGCCGAAGTGCCAGCCTGGGCCCTGGAGTCAGGGGATGAGCAGGCGTGGCAGCCCGTGGCGGCCCTCCGCGAGCCGCCGGGCCGGGGAGCGCGCAACTTCCTCTGGCTGAGCATCCCCATTCCCCAGGAGCGGTGGCTGGAACCCGCGCTCTATCTGGGCACGGTGGCCAATGCCTTCGAGGTCTACGCCAACGGCCAGCGCGTCTACACGAGCGGGCGGCTGAATCCCTCGGGCACGGAGCAGACAGACAACCTCGCGTGGCGGCTCATTCCCCTGCCACCCACGGTGGAGGGCACGCGCCTGCTGCTGCGCATCCAGAGCAGCGGCCCGCTCATCGGCGTGGGAGGCGCGGCCCGGGTGGGGGCGCACCATCAACTGCTCGCGACGGTGACGCGCACGGGCCTGGCGCCCTTCGTCATGGGCGTGCTGCTGTTCATCATCGCCGGTGCCGCCGCCGTGGGTGCCCTGGTGCGCCGCCAGGCGCAAATGCTCCTGCCGCTCACGCTCTTCGCGGGCGGCTCGGCGGCCATGCTGCTGGGCACGAGCGGCCTGATTCCCGCGCTCTGGGGTGCCTATCTGCAGGGGAGCCAGCTCACGTTGGTGGGCTCGTACTGCATCCTGCCCGCGCTCGCCTGGTTCATCTCCGACAGCGTCCTGGAGAACCGGATGCGCTGGTTCCGTTGGAGCGCATGGGCCACCTGTGTGCCGGCCGCCATTCAGGTCATCATCGTGATGGCCGACCTGGGTCTGGCGCAGCGGTACCTTGGCCTCTTCGTCGTCTATTCGGTCCCCTGCCTGCTCGGGTGCGTCATCGTCGCGGGTATCTCTGCGTGGCGAGGCAACCCCGACGCGCGCATCTTCTCCATGGGACTGGCCGTGTTCTTCGCTGTCGTCCTCCACACCACGCTGCCGGTGTTCGGCCTGGTGGAGTCCACGGACTCGCTCATGCACTGGGGCTTCGTGGCGCTCACGCTTTCGCTGGTGGGCATCGTCGTCCGCCGCTCGGCGTTGATGGTGCGCGCGCTCGAATCGCACACGCGTCAACTCGAGGAGCGCCGTCATGAGGTGAAGCGGCTCGCCCAGGACATGGGGAGCGGCGCCGGTGAGCTGGCCACGGTGGCGCAACAGCTGCGCACGTCCAGCGAGCTGCAGACGGTGGGTGTCAGCCGGCAGGCCGCGGCGCTCCGGGAGGTGGAGCAGACGGTCCAGGAAATCCGGCAGGGCTCCCTGGTGACGGCGGACAAGGCGCGGCTGCTCGCGGGCTCCATTGAAACCGCCGAGGAGGCGGGGCGCGACGGCGGCGCGGCCATCACCCGCACGTTGACCAACCTGGAAGCCATCCGCCAGGAGGTCTCCGAGATGGCGAGCAGCATCCTCGCGCTGGACACGCGCACCCGTGAAATCTCCAGCATCGTGGACACCGTGAAGGGTCTGGCGGACCAATCCAACATGCTGGCCATCAACGCCGCCATCGAGGCCGCGCGCAGCGGGGAGCACGGCCGGGGCTTTGGCGTCGTGTCGCGCGAGGTCCGCAGCCTCGCCGACCAGTCCATCCTGGCGACCCACCGCATCCGCGAGGTGCTCGACGGCGTGAGCCTGAGCATGCGGGAGACCGCGAAGATGAGTGAACAGGGAGAGCAGCGCGTGAAGGCGAGCCTGGACGCGGTGCGCGTCTCCGGCGCCCAACTCCAGCGGCTCACGGCCATCATCGACGACACCGGCACCAGCGTTCGGCAGATCTCCGCCGCGGTAGCGCAGCAGGACGCGGGCACCTCCCAGATTGCCCTGGCCATCCAGGAACTGTCCGCGCAGATGCAGCACACGCTGCGCACCGTCGAGGAGACGCAGAAGGTGTCGGGCTCGGTGCAGACGCTGGCGGAGAACATGGCGGGCACGGCCCGCACCGCGCTCCAGACGGGCACGCTCGACGACTGAGCAACGCCTCTACCGCGCCATGTCCCGGCGGCAAGCCGTTGTCGCGTGCGGCGGGACACGCTCGCCTCCGACTTCAGCGGACGCAGCGGGTAGGCCCGGGGCCCGAGCCCCTGCCTGGCCTACCCCACGCATGAAGCGGCGCCTCCCGGGACACCGGCTCCGGCTTGCCGGGCATTGAAGCGTCCTGCGCACGGATGCGTGGAGCCCTCCCAGTCAATGGCAGCCCCTCCGCCGTGTCCTCACCCTGGCCTCGCGTCAAAGGGGAGGAAGCTCATGAAGGGTTGGCGGCTGGGTTGTGCGGCACTCGCGGCGTGGTGGTGGGTTGGGTGCATGGGCGGACCCGACGAGCAGGCGGCGTTGGAGGCTGTCGAACAGGAGCACGTCGAAGCGCAGTGGAAGGACGCGGAGAAGAAGGTCTATTCAGAGAACTTCGGGAAAGGCGCGGGCCCCGAGTGGAGCCACCGCACCGTGTCCCGGACGAGGAAGGGAGAGCGGAAGTTCCTGGGGCCCTTCAGCGAGCAGGAGGTCACGCTCAGCCTGGCCGGCCTGCCGGACCATGACGAGGTCGAGGTCCAGTTGGAGCTTTTCGTCTTCAAGTCATGGAACGGCAGCCCCCCGACGAAGGGGCCGGACCGCTGGGTCGCGAGCGTGGACGACGGTCCCGTCCTGGTGGATGCCACCTTCGCCAATGACGACGCGCCGCTCGACGCACGCCACGGCAACCGTGGGTACGCCATCCATCCCCTGTCCTTCACCTTCCGGCACACCGGAGACCGGCTGACGCTCCGCTTCGCGGACTCGCCTCGAGGCGAGGCCAAGAAACGGTGGGGCCTGGACTCGGTGAAAGTGAAGGTCCGGAAGAAGGTGGGCGACCTGCTGGTCAGCAACAACGTGGACAGCAGCGTGCTGCGCTACGACGGGAAGACGGGCGACTTCGTGGGCGTCTTCATCCCGCCTGGCGCCGGCGGGCTCGACAATCCGCAGGAGCTCCTCTACGGCCCTGACGGCAACCTCTACATCGCCAGCTTCACCAGCAGGGAGGTGCTGCGCTTCAACGGGAAGACGGGCGCCTTCATCGACGTCTTCGTGCCCGAGGGCAGCGGCGGGCTGGGCTTCCCCGGAGGCCTCATCTTCGGTCCGGATGGCAACCTGTATGTCGCCGACAGCTTTGGCGGCACCAACAGCGTGCTGCGCTACGACGGGACGACGGGCGCCTTCATCGACGTGTTCGCCTCGGGCGGCGGATTGTTCGTTCCCCAGAAGATGGCGTTCGACAAGAAGGGGAACCTGTTCGTCGTCAGCATCCTCGGCAACAACGTGGTGCGCTACGACGAGAATGGCGCGCCCTTCCCCGCGGCCGGACAGCCCGGTGCCATCTTCATCCCAGACATCGAGTCGGTGACGATTTCCATTGGAAAGGACCACAAGCTCTACGTTGGCACCACGCCCGGAGAGGACGTCCTGCGCTTCAACGCCAGGACGGGTGCCTTCATCGACGTCTTCGCCGAACCGGGGAGCGCTGGACTGGTTGACTACGTGGACATGGAGTTCGGTCCCGATGGCAACCTGTACATCCCGGACTTCCTCCCGGCCTCGGTGTTCCGCTTCAGCGGGAAGACGGGGAACTTCATTGACGTCTTCGTGCCGGCTGGACGCGGCACCGGTGCGGCCACCCTGACGTTCATGCCCTCGCAGCGAAAGAAGCCGCATGGGTACGAAGCGGACTGAGCGCCGCCATATCGACGCGTAGGGTGCCCGTGAGGGCCAGCCCCTCATGACTCCGAGGGGCCGTCTCGAAGCTCCGGCGCCTTCCGATGCGCGCCGCGCTTGCCAGCCGCGGGCGCGGTGCCGCCACGTCGTCGGCGGCGGCGCCGCGGCGGAGGGTTTCCAGTGGCGCCTCCCAGCTCGCGCAGCACCCGCGCCCGGACTCCCCCCTCCAGGCGGAGCTCCTGCATGAGCGCCTGCACCTGCCGGCCCCCGTGCGGGTGGCGCAGGGCCTCGCACAGCCGCTCGACGATGTCGATGCGCAGCGCCACGCTCCCGAGCACCTCGTACCCGTAGTCCCGTGCTTCCCGGCGGTCCAGCTCGGAGCGCTGAAGCACGGGCTCTCGTGGCACCCCGGTGGGACCTGGCCGCTGGAGGAACAACGACGTCAGCATGCAGCGCCGCTCCAGCGCATGCGGGGTGAGGGCCTCCGCGACATGGACGAAGCGGTGTCCCTCGCGGACGCCTTGCTCCGCCAAGCGCGCGCGGGCCTCCTCATCCAACAGTCGCCACTGCTCATGCGCCTCGCCCCGCGCAATCACGCCCAGGCCCTCGGACAGGCGATACGCGAGCCCACGCGCCGCCGCGTTGCGCCCCGCTCCGGAGAAGGACTCGGCGGGAAAACCGCCCATGGCCTCGGTGACGAGGTCCCGCGCCAGCGCCAGCAGACGCCGCTCCAGCCGCTGCCGCGCGCCGCCCGTCCAGACCTCCGGCTCCGCCAGCGCCAGCAAAGGGGCGCGACGGTCCGTCCCGCGAACGAGGCGCGCCAGGGGCTCGCCTTCGAAGGAGATGGCGCCCGTCGCATCCACCTGGAAGGCGTCATGGCCCGCGTCCACCACCCGCTGGACGAACTGCTCCTCCGTCATCGCGAAGCCCTCGGCGCCCGGCAGCGCCTCCAGCAGCTGCCCCAGCCTGGCGAAGGGGCTGGCCGAGCCGGACGGAGGCCGCGCGGTGGCCTTCACGAAGCGCCGCGTGCTGCGCCTCGCGGCACGCTGCACGAAGCGCTCGACGAGCCGCTCATGGAGCGCGTCCCCCAGCGCATCCTCGATGCCGCGCGTCCGCTCCTGCCAGTGCTCCGCCTCGTGCAACCACCCCGGCCGCTGGCTGATGTACGTCCAGATGCGGATGGCCGCCAGCCGGTCCATCAGCGTGTGGAGGTCTCCGGACACGTCGTCGAGCGGCGCCACCTGCCTGTTCAGCCAGACGGCGTCCAGCTTCCCGTCCCCCGCGGTGAGCTGCAGGAAGGTCTCACGCAGCAACGCGACATGCTGGCCAAAGAGCCCCTTGCGGAAGTCGGGTATCTGGCAGACCTGCCACAGCAGCTCCACCATGGCGGGCCCGGTGGCCACGGCCTGGATGGCTGGGACGCGCGAGAGGTCCTTGAGCGCATCGAAGTCATCCGCGCGCTCCACCCGGATGAAGGCCGTGTGGCCCGGCGCGCGCGCCAGTGAATCCAGCAGGGCCTCCGGGCTCGAGAAGTCGAGCGCGGCATTGCGCCAGATGAGGCTCCGGACCGCCGGGAAGCGGTGCGTCTCGATGGCGGAGACCACCCGCGGCGACAGCTCTGACAGCGTGTTCAGCGTGCCGAAGCTCCCGTCGTTCAAGTGGCGTCCGGCGCGGCCCGCGATCTGCGCCAGCTCGTCCGGGTAGAGCTCGCGCTGGTCGGCGCCGTCGAACTTGGACAGCGCGGCGAAGGCCACGTGGTCGAGGTCCAGGTTCAGCCCCATGCCAATGGCATCCGTGGCCACCAGGTACTGCACCTCGCCGGACTGGTACATCGCCACCTGGGCGTTGCGCGTCCGGGGAGACAGCGCGCCCAGCACCACGGCCACGCCGCCCCGGAGGCGCCGGAGCGACTCGGCCAGCTCATAGACGCGGTCCGCGGAGAACGCGACCACCGCCGACCGGGGCGGGAGGCTCTTCAAGGAGCGATGCCCGGAATACCGAAGCTGCGACAGACGGGTGGCGCGCTTCACCGACGCATGGGGGATGAGCGTCTGGACCATGGGCCGCATCGTGTCCGCGCCCAGGAACCAGGTCTCCTTGCGTCCCCTGGCGTGGAGCAGCCGATCCGTGAAGACGTGCCCGCGCTCGCGGTGAGCGGCGAGCTGGATTTCATCCACCGCGAGGAAGTCGACGGGCCTGTCCGTCGGCATCGCCTCGACGGTGCAAATCCAGTAGTCGGGGCGCGGGGGCACGCGCTTCTCCTCCCCCGTCATCAGCGCCACGCGGCCCTCGCCCACCCGAGCAGTCACCCGGTCGTAGACCTCACGGGCGAGCAGGCGGAGCGGCAACCCCATGATGCCCGAGCCGTGCTCGAGCATCCGCTCGATGGCTCGGTGCGTCTTCCCTGTGTTCGTGGGCCCCAGCTCCGCCACGACGACGGGCGGCCGGCTGGATGGGCTGGAGTTCATTCGCGGATTCTAACCTCGGGCGGTCCCCTCCGCCCGGCTCCACGGCAGCGTGACGTCCAGCCCACCCCCGGCCTTGAGGCTGGCGCTGACGCCGTTCGCGCATTGACACGTCACGCGCCCCGCGAAACGCGTCAACGGACACGCCCATGCGCGGCGCCGCACGCCAAAGGGCGGAAAGCACTGGGGCACTCCGATAGCAGCACATGGCACGCGGAGTGCTTTGGCCCAGCCCAACGCTGACACCTCTCCACGGAGCTCGCCGCATGTGTACGAACTTCCTCCTCGTCGCGAAAGATTCGAGTGCCGTTGTTGGCCGCAGCATGGAGTTTGGCGTCGACCTTCACGCCAGGCTGAGGGTCCATGCGACCGGAGAGACGTTCCACTCTCCCGCGTCCATGGTGAACCCGAAGGGCCTCACCTGGACCTCGAAGTACGGCTACGTGGGCGTCACCGCCAATCTCCACGGCCTCACCGTCATCGCCGATGGAATGAACACGGAAGGCCTGTCTGCTGGCGCGCTCTGGATGCCCGGCTCCCAGTTCCCTTCCGCCACCGACGCGTCCAAGGCCCTGGCGCCGGAGCTCTTCGTGAGCTGGGCGCTGGGGAACTTCGCCACCGTGGACGAGCTGCATGACGTCCTCGTGCGCAAGCAGGTCCAGATCTGGCACAGCGACTGGCTGTCGAAGCTCGCGCCGCTGCACTTCCCCGTCCACGATGCGAAGGGCAACAGCCTGGTCGTGGAGTTCATCGGCGGGGAGATGAACCTCTACACGGGCAAGGACAATCCCGTGGGTGTCCTGACCAACCACCCGACCTTCCCCGAGCAGTTGGAGAACCTCAAGAACTACGCGCAGCTGACGGCGTATGACATCGACAAGGTGACGCTCGGCTCCGCCACGTTCGAGCCCCATGGCTGCGGCAGCGGCATGCTCGGACTGCCGGGCGACTCGACGCCGCCCTCGCGCTTCGTCCGCGTCACCTACCTCCGCCAGGCCGCGCTGCAGCCCACCAACGCGAGCGAGGCCCGCCTCCTCGCGTTCCACCTGCTCAACACGGTGGACATCCCGCTGGGGACCAGCCGCAAGCACGCGGACAAGCCCGAACATGAGAAGCGCGACTACACCCAGTGGGTCGTCGCCAAGGACCTGACGAACCGGGTCCTGAACATCCGCTTCTACGACAGCCTCGCCGTGCAGTCGGTGGACCTGAAGTCGCTGGACTTCGCCGTCGCCGCGAAGCGGAAGGCGGTCGACGTCCCGCCCATCAACGAGGGGGTCGACATCACCCAGGCGCTGGCGGGCTGAGCCCACCTCACGGCCGCTGACCTCCCGATGCGTGACGCCGGGCATCCAGCGCTGAATGCCCGGCCGTCCTCGTGCGTCCCCGCGAGTCCCACACACGCGCCCTGGGTGTAGCGCGCGGCATCTCAGTGAATGCGCAGGGCCAGCTTGCCCAGGTGGTGCTTGCTGGCGGCTTCGAGCGCGCGGCCCGCCTCGTCCAGCCGGTACACCTGGAAGACTTCGACATGGAAGGGCGCTGCTTCAATGAGCCGGTTGAGGCGCGTGAGGACCTCGGCGTTCGACTCGCCATTGTAGGCCGTCAGCTTGACGCCTTCGGGGGCCCGTGGCTCCGGCTCGACGCCATGCGGGTAGGCGATGTGGCCTCCCTTCTTCACGGCTTGCAGCGCCGGCTCCCGGCCCTCGCCGCCCGCGAGCACCAGCGCCGCGTCGAGCCCGTCCGGCGCGAAGTCGCGAATCGCCTTCGCCACGTCCTCACCACCTCGCCCGTCCACCACCTTCTCCGCGCCCAGGCGCTTCACCAACGCCACGCCGTCCTGCCCCGAAGCCACCGCCAGGACCCGCGCCCCCAGACGGCGGGCGAGCTGCACCGCCAGATGGCCCACGCCGCCGCTCGCGCCGTACACCAGCAGCGTCATGCCCTGTCGAGCGTTCAGCGCGTCCTGCACGCCTTGCAGCGCGGTGATGCCGTCCGCCGCCAGGACGCCCGCCTGTTCCGCGCTCAAGCCCTTGGGTACGAGCGCCGTGTTTTCGGCCTTCACCACCGCGTACTCGGCGAAGAACCCGCCCTTGTCGTTGAGGAAGCCGGAGCCGTACACCCGGTCGCCCACTTGACGGATTTTGACGCCCTCGCCCACCGCCACGATGGTCCCGGCCCCATCCGTCCCCAGCACGTAGGGGAAGGACGACTTGCTGGGCTTGAGCGACTCCATCTCACCCTCGCGCTCCGCGGCGTCCCAGCTGCCGACGCCCGCGGTCTCCACCTGGATGAGCACCTCCCCCGGGCCCACGGGTGGGACGGCCACCGTCTTCATGCCTAGCACCTCCGGCCCACCGAAGCGGTCGATGGCGGCGGCCTTCATCTGCGACGGAATGGATGTCTTCATGGCGGCTCCTCGCGGGCGGGGTGCGCACGCCCCGATAGGGTTCTTCCGGAGCGTGGGCATGCTTCCCGCGAAATGCAGAGGCCTCCCACGGCGCCGCGAGCCAGGGGCCGCCCCCATGCCCGCCCCTCCGGCACCTTCCGGCGAAGGTCCGGCGCGCTATCGTCGCACCACATGCCAACGACGACATCCTCCAAGGGCCCTCGGGGTGACATCGACGCCCGCGACTTCGTCAAGAAGGGCGTGAACCGGGCCCTGCGCGCCGCTGGGAGCAGGCGCGGTCCCGCGGTGCGCATTGCGGCGCGCGCGCTGGCCACCGGGCTTGCGGCCAGCGAAGGCGCCACCACTCGCTGGATTGGCAGGGATGCGCTGCGCGCCTTCGCCAGGTTGGAGGCGAAGCCGCCCAAGCCCGCCGCCAAGGCGCCCCGTGGGAAGACGGCGACGCGGCCCCCGAAGCGCTCGCGCGCTCCCTGACCTGCCATGCCCTCCACCTCCCCTGCCCTGCCCCCCCGC
>NZ_JABXEO010000069.1:0-47852 GCF_013372585.1 Myxococcus sp. AM010 | reverse complement strand
AGCCCCGACAACCCCCTGCCCCTCAACCGCGGAAGCACTTGTGCAAGGGCATTGCCAGCCGCCGTGGCGGGGCGGCTCTCCTCTGGAGGCGGGCGGAACCTCGCCCCCGAGGCCGAGGCGGCTGTCGGGTGCGCTGAAAAAACTCCCTGTCCGGCAGGGAACGTCGGAGGAAAAACGACGGACTGCCCGGCCTCGGAGGCAGGCGTGCGCCAAAGCGAACGCCCGCCAGGTGGCCTGAGGGCCGCTGGCGGGCGCCGGGTGCCTCCACCTGCTTCAGGGGTGAATCAGAGCACCTTGACCTGAATCTCCTTGAGCACCTGGTCCCCGCGCAGCACCGACACCGTCCACGTGCCAGGCTTGCTCATCCGCAGGCCCGTCCACTGCCGCGCGCGCCAGCCTTCGCCCTTGATTTTCACGTCCTTCGTCTCACGGACGACGGTGCCCTGCTTCGACTGCACCATGAGGTCGTCGACGGTGTCGCCCTGCGGCACGAGGTAGGCCTGCCACAACATGACGCTGGTGCCGGCCTTGATGCCCTCGGGCCCCACTTCGGCGGTGCAGTCGTACTTGTTGGGGCCTTCCTTGGCGACCTCGGTGCAGACCTTGGCCTCCACCAGCACGGGGCCCTGGCCCTGGCCCTTGTAGAAGTAGTTCCAGGTGTCACGCACCGCGTCCGCGTCCGGCGCCTTCACCTGCGCGGCGGCGGGCTCCGCCTCCTGCGCCAGGGCCACCGGCGAAACTCCCAGCACCGCGCACAGCAGGCTCCGCGTCAGCATCTTCGCCATCTCAAGTCCCCTCGCTCTCGTGATGTGACAGGCCCCCAGGCCCGCCTTGCCAGGCTGGATTTAGCACAGCCCGCGGCGTCGCTCAGCCGAAGAGGAGGAAGGCCAGCGTCACCAGCGGCAGGTACACGAGGAAGGCCACCAACAGGAAGCCCAGGAGCGCCTTGAACTCCAGGCGCGCCACGGCCAGCAGCGGCAGCGCCCAGAAGGGTTGGATGAGGTCGGTGGCCATGTCCCCCCACGCATACGCCAGCACCACCTTCTCCGGCGCCACGCCCAGCCGCGTCGCGGCGTCCAGGAGGTAGGGCGCTTCAATGGCCCACTTCGAGCCGCCGGAGGGGACGAAGTAGTTCACCACGCCGCTGTACAGGTAGACGATGGCGGGGAACGTCTCGCGCGTGGACAGCGACACGAACAGCTCGCCGATGCGCTCCGTCAGGCCGGTGGCCTTGAAGATGCCGTAGATGCCCGCGTACAGCGGGAACTGGAGGACGATGCCGTGCAGCACGGTGCCGGCCTCCTCGCTGGCCTTGAGCAGCCGCGCGGGCGTGCCGTGCAGCAGCACCGCCAGCACCAGGAAGGTGAAGTTCACCACGTTGAGGTTGAGCGCGCGCCAGCCGCCGTTCATCCACAGGTGCCGCGCCAGCCACACGAGCCCCAGGACACCGATGAGGGTGTTGAGCAGCCTGGAGTGGTCCAGCCACACGGCGAAGCCGCGCTCGGTGGGGCGCGGGGGCGGGGTGAAGTCCCCCAGGGCCTCCAGCACCGCCGGGTCCACGCGGACGGTGTTCTCCGGCTTCGGGTGCAGCACCCACGCCAGCAGCGTCAGCCCCGCCACCACGGCCAGCGTGAGGCCGAGGTTGAAGGGCGAGAAGAGCGTCCTGTCGATGGGCAGCACGCCCAGGCTCTTCTCCAGGAAGTGGCCCGGCGTGGCCACCAGCAGCGGCGCGGAGGCGGACAGGCCCGAGTGCCAGGTGGCGCCCAGGCCGAAGTACGCGCACGCCACCAGCAGCCGGTAGTCCACGTCCGGTCGGCGCTTCACCATGAAGCGCACCAGCATGGCGCTGGCCACCAGGGACAGGCCCCAGTTGACGTAGGCCAGGGCCATGGAGACGAAGGCCATCCACGCCGCCGCGCCGCGGGGCGTGCGCGGCACTCGCGCCGCGCGCTCCAGCACCGCCCGCACCGGGCTGGTGAGGGCCAGCAGGTAGCCGGTGAACATCACCAGCGCCATCTGCATGGAGAAGCCGAGCAGCTCCCAGAAGCCGCCGCCCCAGGCGTCCAGCACGGCGGGCGGCGCGGCCCCAGCCCAGCCGGTGGCCAGCGCCAGGGTGAGCAGCGTGAGCAGGACGGCGATGGCGAACGCGCTGGGGACGAAGCGCGAAGAGAAGCGGCCCAGGCGCTCCGCGATTCGGACAAGGGTCTCCACGAGGTGTCGCTCCTTGGTGGGGGCGGCACGTTACGGCATGTGTGGCGCACCGGTTGCGCAATCCCGCCCGCGGGTCCTGGCCTCTCGACGAGCCCGGGGACGCAGGCTCCCCTGTCCGCGGGGGAGGCGGGAGAGGGAGGGCGGAGGTTCTTTCCGCGCCGCACGGTGTCAACGCTCCAGGATGCGCCGACTGCTGAGACACCTGCGCGCCGTCCTCCGCGTCCGGCCAGGCAAGCCCGCCATTGGCGCGGGCCTGCGGACCGCGCTAGCCACCTCCGTCCCCCTGGCCCTCGCGTTCCTGCTGGGCGTGAAGGACGCGGGCTGGGGGGGCCTGTCCGGTCTCCTGGTCTCACTGGCCGACAAGGGCGGCTCGTACCAGACGCGGGCGAAGGAGCTGGGCACGGTGACGCTGCTGGGGGCGCTGGTGGGCGCGCTGGGCGCGCCGGGCGGGTCCATGCCGTGGCTGGACGTCTCCCTGATGTGGCTGGGCGTGACGACGGCGGCCTTCGCGCGGAGCTACGGAGAGACGGCGGGCTCCATCGGCGGACAGCTCGCGGTCATCTTCGTCGTGTCACTGGGCGCGCCCGCGGTGGGCGTGGATGTCGCGCTGGGCCGCGCCTTCTGGCTGCTCTTCGGCGGCCTGTGGGCCATGACGCTGTCCCTGGTGCTGTGGCCGCTGCGGCCCTACCGCCCGGCGCGGAGGGCCATCGCGCGCGTGTACCGGGAGCTGGCGGAGGCGTGCTGGGATTTGGGCCGCCTGTCGCGCGAGGGCGCCAGCTCCCAGGAGTGGGTGGAGGCCGCGCAGCGGCACATGAGCGTGCGGCCCCTCATGGAGCAGGCGCGCGCCACGCTGGGGGTCATGCGGAGCAGCCACCTGGGCAAGTCCCGGCGAGGCGAGCACCTGCTCGTGTTGCTCGAGACGTGCGAGCCGATGTCCGCCCAGCTCATCGCCCTGGCCGAGGCCATGGAGGCGGCCGTGCGCGAGCCCCGCTTCCTGCCGCTGCGCGCGCGCGTGAGTTCGCTGTGTGACGCCTACGCGGCCATGACGAGCTGGGTGGAGCAGGTGCTGGAGCGCGAGCGCAATGAGGGCGTCCCGCGCGCGCCACGGATGGTGCCTGGCTCGCGCAGACGGAACTACCGGCCCGCTCCAGGCATCCGGAGCCGCGAGGACCCGTTGTCCCTCCACGTGGAGGCGCTCTTCTCGAAGCTGCGGGAGATGGCGGGGGTGGTCCATGAGACGGCCGCGGGCCTGCTGCATGGCGACCCGGTGTCCGACCGCGGGCGGAGCGTGGTGTGCCCTGAGCAACGGCGCGCGCGCTCGTGGCTGGCCCCGCTGCGCGACCACCTCCGCTCGGATTCGCTCGTCTTCCGGCACGCGCTGCGGGTGGGGCTGGTGGCGACGGTGGCGCTGGTGGTGACGCAGGCGCTGGGCATCCGCGACGCCCACTGGGTGAGCCTCACCGTCATCGCCATCCTCCAACCGTATTCGGCCATCACCGAGGAGCGCGCGCTCCAGCGCGTCGGCGGGACGCTGCTGGGCGCGGGCCTGGCGGCGGTGATTGCCACGCGCGTGCAGTCCCCCTCCGCGCTGCTCGCCGTCATCGTCCTGCTCACGGCGGTGTCGGTGTCCCTGCTGCCCATCAACTTCGGCGCCTTCCAGATTCTGCTCACGCCGGACTACCTGCTGCTGGCCACGCTGAGCTCGGGGGACTGGAGCCTCGCCGGGCAGCGCGCGCTGGGCGTGCTGGTCGCGTGTTCGCTCGCGTTGATGGGCGCGTGGTTGCTATGGCCCATGCCGGAGCGCCTCCGCTTCCCGGAGGCCGCGGCGGCCGCGCTGCGCGCGGACGGTGAATACCTGCGCGAGGTCGTCGCCAAGCGCAGCGGCACCCGGCCCGAGGTGGGCGCCGCGCGGCGCGCCTTCGGCCTGGCGCTGCTGGACGCGGAGGCCTCCTTCGAGCGGCTCACCGCCGAGTACCACGGCCCGCCCCAGCAGCTCGAGTCGGGCATGGCCGTCATCACCTACGCGCGCCGCTTCGCCACCGTGGTGACGGCCCTGGGCATGGAGCGGCCGGAGGCGGAGGTCCCCGGCCAGCTGAAGCAACTGGCGCATCAGGCGGGGCGCGCGCTCGACGAGCTCGCGGACGCGCTCAGGGACCGGCGCGTGCCGCCGCCCCTGCCGCCGTTGCAGGTGTCATGCAAGACGGATGACCCCGTCTTCGGCGCGCTGCTGGAGCGGGCGCCCCGCCAGTTGGGCATGCTGCACGGCGCCGTGTCGCGGCTCAGCAGTGGCACCGTCCTGCGGTGAGCCGCGTCAGGGCCGGGCTTCCCGGTGCGCCGTCGCGTTCAGCACGGGCAGCGAGACATGGAACGTGGAGCCCCGGCCCAGCTCGCTGTCCACCCAGATGTGACCGCCGTGCCGTTCGATGATGTCCCGGCAGATGTAGAGCCCCAGGCCCAGGCCCCCGAAGCCCGAAACGGGCGCGTTGCTCGCGCGGAAGAAGCGGCCGAAGAGGTGCGCCTGGTCCTCCCGGGAGATGCCGATGCCGCCGTCCGCCACGCTGAGCACGGCGTCGCCGTCCGCGCGAGACAGGGAGATGCGCACGGTGCCGCCCAGCGGGCTGTACTTGACGGCGTTCTCCAGGAGGTTGGCCAGCACCTGCGACAGCCGGCCCCGGTCGCCCATGACGACGAGGTCCTCCTGGGGCAGCTCGCACGAACAGGCGTGCGCCGCGCTGAGGGCGCGGAACTCCGAGCACACCTCGCGCGCCAGCTCCAGGAGCGATACGGGCTCACGTTGCAGCTTCAGCCGGCCCGCCTCCACGCTGGTGGCGTCCACCAAATCATTGACCAGCGCGGACAGGCGGTGCACCTGCGCCATGGCCTTGTCCACGCGCTCCGGCGCGATGGGCTCCTTGGCGTCCATCGTCCGCTTCAGCAGCTGAAGGTGGAGGCGCAGCGGCGTCAGCGGCGTCTTGAGCTCGTGGGCGGCGATGGAGAGGAAGTCGTCGCGCACGCGGATGGCCTCGTGCGCCTCGTCCAGCAGCCGCTCCTGCATGCGCTGCGCGTGCACGCGCTCGGTGACATCGCGGAAGCTCCAGACGCGGCCGGTGATGAGCCCGCGCCGCCGCTGAGGCAGGGAGTAGCGCTCCAGGACGCGGCCGTCGCGCAGCTCGACGATGTCGAAGCTCTCCTGGCTGGGTTGCTCGTACAGGGCCTGGACCCGCGAGAAGAAGGCGTCCGGGTCCTTCAGCTTCGCGCGCACGGCCGCGAGCAGCGCCGTGTCCTGGGCGCAGGCCGTCAACCCCGTCAGTCCCCAGAGCTGCTCGAACTGGCGGTTGCGGGCGGTGATATGTCCGTCCTGGTCGACGACGAGCAGTCCGTCCGCCGTCGAGTCGAGCGTGGCCTCCAGCAGGGACACCGTCTGCTCCAGCCGCTCCTTGGCCTGCCGCTGCTCGGTGACGTCCACCATGAGGCCGTGAAGCCTGTAGGCACGGCCGTCCCTGCACAGCACGGTGACGAGGTCGCGCAGCCAGACGACGCTCCCGTCCGCGGCCAGCATCCGGTACTCGAATTCGTGGGGCAGGCGCTGCTCCACCGCGGAGCGGCAGGAGGCGGAAGCCCAGTCCCGGTCGTCCGGATGCAGGTGCTCCACCCAGAAGTCAGGCTCCGTGAGCCACCGCTCCACCGGGTAGCCGAGCAGCCGCTCCGCCTGCTTGCTGACGAAGGTGAAGTGAAGAGAGGGGTCCGCCTCCCAGACGATGCCGTCGACGTTGTCGACCCGCGCGTCATGTCCTCCCCGGGCAGGCGGGCTGACGTCCCCGGCTGCGTCGAGGCCAGGCTCCCTCTCCGCCATGGCGCGTTCCCTCCCCTGGAGCGGGGGCGCTCCCGTGTCTCGGGCCCCCTTCAATCAATACACCCGGGGCGCCAGGCGCCACCGGCCCCTGGCGGCCAGGGAGGCATCGCCCGGCGAATCTTCGGGCCGGGCAGGCTGGGGCGCCCCTGGGCAAGGCCTTGCTTGCGCGCCGGGAATGGACAGGCGGGGACATGGGAGGGTGGCGCACCGAGCCAGCTCATGCCGTCTCCTCGCCCCGCCCGTGCCCGTGTGACGCCCTCCCGAGATTGCCGGGGTGCATGTTTTTACAAGCGAGCGGGGGGCTGGGGCGCGAAGGTGGCGCCATGACCAGGAGGAGTCCATGTCGATGAAGGCGAAGCTGCGCGCCGCCTTTGAAGCGGCGCTGCGCGAGGCCCATGAAGCGGAGTCGCGTTCGGAGCATGTGCGTGCCTGGCGGCACCTCGAGCGGGCCCACGTCCTCAGCCAGGCCCACGCGGGTCCTCACGTGCGCGTGCACTGGCGCATGCTGGGGTTCGGTTGGCGCAGGCGGAACGCCGCGGAGTGGGTGGGGCAGGTGGTGCGGTTGCTGGTCGCCGCGCCGGGCTCATGGCTGGGGCGGGCGCCGCTGGGAAACACCGGTGGCGCGAACGTGGGCATCCTCACGCCCATGCCCATTCCCGACGACCTGCGCGCCCTGCTGGACGCTGACCGTTGAGGCGCTTCAGCCGTTCACGGCCCGCGCGGTTTTCTTCGCACATTCCGGCGCGCGCACTGGGGCGAATTACGGTATGGAACGGGCATCATGTCCTCTTCCGAGCAACCCGCACGGCAGGACGCACGCGTCTCCACTGGCGTGCCTGGGCTTGACGCCGTGCTGGGCGGCGGCCTCGTGTCGTCGGGTGTCTACATCGTCGTGGGGGAGCCGGGCGCGGGGAAGACCCTCTTCGCCAATCAGCTCTGCTATCATCAGGGGCGCGCCGGCGCCCGGTGCCTGTATGTCACGCTGCTGGCGGAGTCCCACGCTCGCATGCTGGCCAACATGCGGGACATGGCCTTCTTCGACTCGGCGCTGTTGCCCGAGGGCGTCTACTACGTCAGCGGCTTCCGCACCCTGGAGGAGCAGGGCCTGCCGGGGCTGCTGGAGCTCTTGCGGCGCGAGGTGCGCAACCACAACGCCAGCATGTTGGTGCTGGACGGGCTGGTTCAGGCGCAGGAAGCAGCCGGCAGCAGCCGCGACTTCAAGAAGTTCATCCACGAGCTGCAGGTCGTCGCGGGGCTGGCGCGCTTCACGGCGCTGCTGCTCACCAGCGCCAACGGTCCCGCCGTCCACCCGGAGTACACCATGGTGGATGGCATCCTGGAGCTGCGCGAGCGCACCCAGGGCGTGCGTTCCTGGCGCGAGCTGCAGGTGCGCAAGTTCCGCGGGAGCGCCACGCTGCACGGCGTGCACGCCTTCCGCATCACCAGCGAGGGGCTGGAGGTCTTCCCCCGGTTGGAGTCGCGCGTCCAGCGCTCGCCGCCGCCCGACCCGGGCGCCCACCGCCTCCACTTTGGCGTCCCGTCCTTGGACGCGCTCTTCCCGGAGGGCCTGGCGGCGGGGTCCACCTCCCTGCTGCTCGGTCCGCCCGGCGCGGGAAAGACGCTGCTGGGCAGCAGCCTGCTGGCGGAGGGGCTGCGGCAGGGGGAGCCGTGCCTCTACATGGGCTTCTATGAGCCGCCCAACCGGCTGCTGGGCAAGGTGACGTCCGCGGGCATCGACCTGGGCGGCGCCATGGCGGACGGGCGGCTCAACATCATCTGGCAGCCACCCTCCGAGTGCATCCTGGACGTGCTGGCGGACCAGCTCCTGTCGGATGTGCGGCGCCGCAACGTGAAGCGGGTGTTCGTGGACGGGCTCAGCGCCATGCAGCAGGCCTCGGCCGAGCCCGCGCGCATCAATTCGTTCTTCGCGGCGCTCACCCAGGAGCTGCGTTGCACGGGGGCCACCACCCTCTTCGGCATGGAGACGCCGCGGCTCTTCGGTCCGGTGCTGGACGTCCCGATGGAGGTCGGACTCTCCGCTGTGGCGGAGAACCTCTTTTTCCTGAGACATGTCGAGCTTGAAGGCAGCCTGCGCAGGCTGCTGAGCATCTTCAAGATGCGTGACACCCACTATGACCCCACCCTGAGGGAGTTCGTCATCACGTCACAGGGAATCGAGGTGCTGCCCCCCTTCAGTGTCGCTGTGGATACCTTGCTCACGGGACTTGCCCGACACCCGGGCGCTGGCCATTTCTGAACGAACGTCTAGGAGTAGTACCACCCGTATGGAGACGGTCCTGGTGGTGGATGACGAGCAGGGCATCCTGGAAGCCCTGGCGGACCTCCTTCGAGAGGAGGGCTACCGCGTTCTGACGGCCTCTCACGGTCGTGAGGCGCTGGAGCGGATGGCGGAGCTCCGGCCGGACCTGGTCCTCACTGACTGGATGATGCCCGTGCTGGACGGACCGGCGCTCATCGAGCGCATCCGGGCCGAGTCGGCCTACAAGGATGTATCACTCATGGGGATGAGCGCGGTGGACGTGGCCGCGCTGCGGCATCTGTATCCCGGCATGCCGTTCCTTCAGAAGCCCTTCGACATCCATGCGTTGATGCGACAGGTCCGCAAGGCCCTGGACGGAAAGCAAGGCTGAGCCCCATGTTCTACCTGCTCAAGCTGGGCCCCGTGCCACTCAGCCAGGGCGACACGCAGGTGCAGGTGTATCTGCGTATCTCCGACTCCGGAGAGCCCTCCGCGCCCGTCTTCGAGTCGGACGACGGGGCCGGGCTGCGGGCCCTGCTGGAAGGGGTGGACGCGGCGGAGGTGCGCTGCGTGCCGGCGCTGGCCGAAGCGGGCGCGGAGCTGGGGCTCGCCGTGGCGGAGCCTTCACCGCAGGCGCTGTCATCCTGCGCGGCCATCGCGACCTTCGTGGCGTGGGGGCAGCGAGGCTTGTCCGGGCTTGGCTCGGACAAGGCGCTGCTCTTCGTGCAGGCGTCGTCGGAGTACTGGGATGCGCGGCCGTGGACGCACTGGGATGACAGCCAGCCCTTCGAGGTGGCCGTCACCGGGCCGATGAACCACACCTTCGAGGGGTGTGTCTTCCACATGGGGGACGGGCGCGCGGGGCTGGCGCTGTACTTCAAGCCGGGCGCGCTGCAGGTGTTGATGGAGATGCAGGCGCGCGGCCAGGGTGACGCCGCCACCAGCCTCCCCGCGATTGCCGTCACGCTGGACACGTCTCCTGCGTATGCCGTGGACGCGCTCACCGCCGCGGGGCGCGCGCCGCGCCTGCCGTTGCCCCTGAAGACGGGGCCGGACGGCGTCAGCGTGCCGTCTCCGCTGGAGTCCCTGGTGCTGGTGGCCTCGCTGCGCGCCGTGGCCCGGCTGTCACCGGACCAGCGCGAGGTGCTCAGCAGCGTCGTGGCCGGAGACGAGCAGATGCAGGTGCGCGTCCGCGCGCCCGCGCCTCGCGTCCGGCACTGAGCCTGCCTGCCCTGTCAGCGCGCGCACCGGCTTTCACGCCGGGTGTCGCCGCGCTCGCGCCAGTGTTGGCTGCCGGACGAAGTCCGCTCGGAGTGTCGCCTGATGGCCAGCCGAGCGTCTCGGGGGGGCTGGTCCAAGTGTGTGAAAGCGCGAGAAAACACGCTCCAGCTGCGAGATTCCCGCAGGACGGCAGCCCGTGCTTCGCCGTTCCGGGACCGACCAGGAACTCATATGGCCACGAAGAAGGTTTCCTCCCGCCGCGCACCCGTCGCGGCTCCCCCTCCGCCGCGAGTCCGGGAGGATGATTCGCAGTCGCTCGATTCGCGTCAGTTGCTGCGGGTCCTCACCGCGGTCCGCAAGGGCGACTTCTCCGTGCGCATGCCGGTGGACAAGGTGGGCAGCGCCGGCAAGGTGGCGGACACCCTGAACGAAATCATCGAGCTCAGCGAGCGCATGGCCCGGGAGTTCGAGCGCATTGGCAGCGTGGTGGGCAAGGAGGGCCGCATCACCCAGCGCGGCAACGTGGTGGGCGCGCTGGGCTCGTGGGGCGACTGCGTCGAGTCGGTGAACACGCTGGTGGCCGACCTGGTGCAACCGACGACGGAGATGGGCCGCGTCATCGGCGCGGTGGCCAAGGGTGACCTGTCCCAGACGATGGCGCTGGAAGTGGATGGCCGTCCCCTCCGGGGCGAGTTCCTCCGCACCGCCCGGCTGGTGAACGGGATGGTGGAGCAGCTCGGCGCCTTCGCTTCCGAGGTGACGCGCGTGGCCCGCGAGGTGGGCACCGACGGAAAGCTGGGCGGGCAAGCCAAGGTGAAGGGCGTGGCCGGCACGTGGAAGGACCTCACGGACAACGTGAACTCCATGGCCTCCAACCTCACCGCGCAGGTGCGCAGCATCGCCGAGGTGACGACGGCCGTCGCCAAGGGCGACCTGTCGAAGAAAATCACCGTGGATGTGCGCGGTGAAATCCTGGAGCTGAAGAACACCATCAACACGATGGTGGACCAGTTGTCGTCCTTCGCTTCCGAAGTGACGCGCGTGGCGCGTGAGGTGGGGACGGAGGGCAAGCTGGGCGGTCAGGCCGTGGTGAAGGGCGTGGGCGGCACGTGGAAGGACCTCACCGACAACGTGAACTCCATGGCGTCCAACCTGACGTCCCAGGTGCGAAACATCGCCGAGGTGACGACGGCCGTCGCCAAGGGTGACCTCTCCAAGAAGATTACGGTCGACGCGAAGGGCGAGGTGCTGGAGCTGAAGAACACCATCAACACGATGGTGGACCAGCTCAACTCGTTCGCCTCGGAGGTGACGCGCGTGGCGCGCGAGGTGGGCACCGAGGGCAAGCTGGGCGGACAGGCCGAAGTGAAGGGCGTGGCCGGCACGTGGAAGGACCTCACGGACAACGTGAACTCCATGGCGTCCAACCTGACGTCCCAGGTGCGCAACATCGCGGAGGTCACCACCGCCGTGGCCAACGGTGACCTGTCGAAGAAAATCACCGTGGATGTGCGCGGTGAAATCCTGGAGCTGAAGAACACCATCAACACGATGGTGGACCAGTTGTCGTCCTTCGCTTCCGAAGTGACGCGCGTGGCGCGTGAGGTGGGGACGGAGGGCAAGCTGGGCGGTCAGGCCGTGGTGAAGGGCGTGGGCGGAACGTGGAAGGACCTCACGGACAACGTGAACTCCATGGCGTCCAACCTGACGTCCCAGGTGCGAAACATCGCCGAGGTGACGACGGCCGTCGCCAAGGGTGACCTGTCGAAGAAAATCACGGTCGACGCGAAGGGCGAGGTGCTGGAGCTGAAGAACACCATCAACACGATGGTGGACCAGTTGTCGTCCTTCGCTTCGGAGGTGACGCGCGTGGCGAGGGAAGTGGGGACGGAAGGAAAGCTGGGTGGTCAGGCCATCGTGCGCGGCGTCGGTGGGACGTGGAAGGACCTCACCGACAACGTGAACTCCATGGCGTCCAACCTGACGTCCCAGGTGCGAAACATCGCCGAGGTGACGATGGCGGTGGCGCGCGGGGACCTCTCCAAGAAAATCACCGTGGACGTGCGCGGCGAAATCCTGGAGCTGAAGAACACCATCAACACGATGGTGGACCAGCTGTCGTCCTTCGCTTCGGAGGTGACGCGCGTGGCGCGCGAGGTGGGCACGGAAGGCAAGCTGGGCGGTCAGGCCATCGTGCGCGGTGTCGGTGGGACGTGGAAGGACCTCACCGACAACGTGAACAGCATGGCGTCGAACCTGACGTCCCAGGTGCGAAACATCGCCGAGGTGACGACGGCCGTGGCCAACGGTGACCTGTCGAAGAAAATCACCGTGGATGTGCGCGGCGAAATCCTGGAGCTGAAGAACACCATCAACACGATGGTGGACCAGCTCAACTCGTTCGCCTCGGAGGTGACGCGCGTGGCGCGCGAGGTGGGCACGGAGGGCAAGCTGGGCGGTCAGGCCGTGGTGAAGGGGGTGGCCGGCACGTGGAAGGACCTCACGGACAACGTGAACTCCATGGCGTCCAACCTGACGTCCCAGGTGCGAAACATCGCCGAGGTGACGACGGCCGTCGCCAAGGGTGACCTGTCCAAGAAGATTACGGTCGACGTGCAGGGCGAAATCCTGGAGCTGAAGAACACCATCAACACGATGGTGGACCAGCTCAACTCGTTCGCCTCGGAAGTGACGCGCGTGGCGCGTGAAGTGGGGACGGAGGGCAAGCTGGGCGGACAGGCCGAGGTGAAGGGCGTGGCCGGCACGTGGAAGGACCTCACGGACAACGTGAACTCCATGGCGTCCAACCTCACCACGCAGGTGCGCGGCATCGCCAAGGTCGTGACGTCGGTGGCCAACGGCGACCTGAAGCGCAAGCTGGTGGTGGACGCGAAGGGGGAAATCGCGGAGCTGGCGGACACCATCAACGGCATGATTGACACCCTGGCGGTGTTCGCCGACCAGGTGACGACGGTGGCCCGCGAGGTGGGCATCGAAGGGAAGCTGGGCGGTCAGGCCCGCGTGCCCGGTACGGCGGGCATCTGGCGTGACCTCACGGACAACGTGAACCAGCTGGCCGCCAACCTCACCACGCAGGTGCGCGCCATCGCCGAGGTGGCCACCGCCGTGACGAAGGGTGACCTCACGCGGTTCATCACCGTGTCCGCGCAGGGCGAAGTGGCCGCCCTGAAGGACAACATCAACGAGATGATCCGCAACCTGAAGGACACCACGCGGAAGAACACGGAGCAGGACTGGCTCAAGACGAACCTGGCCAAGTTCACCCGCGTTCTCCAGGGCCAACGGGACTTGCTCACGGTGTCCAAGGTCATCCTGTCGGAGCTGGCGCCGCTAGTGGATGCCCAGCACGGCGTCTTCTACATCTCCGAGCGCGTGGACGCCGGCGACCAGATGCTCAAGTTGCTGGCGTCCTACGCGTACCGTCAGCGCAAGGGGCTGGCCAACACCTTCAAGTACGGCGAGGGGCTGGTGGGCCAGTGCGCCCTGGAGAAGGAGCCCATCCTCCTGTCGGACGTGCCGGACAGCTACATCCGCATCGCGTCCGGACTGGGCGAGGAGGTGCCGCGCAACATCGTGGTGCTGCCGGTGCTCTTCGAAGGGGAGGTCAAGGCCGTCATCGAGCTGGCCTCCTTCCACGCCTTCAGCGAGGTCCACATGGGCTTCCTGGAGCAGCTCACGGAGTCCATCGGCATCGTGCTCAACACGATTGCCGCCAACATGCGCACGGAGGCGCTGCTGAAGCAGTCGCAGGCGCTGACGGACGAGCTCCGCAAGCAGCAGGAGGAGCTGACGGAGACGAACAAGCGCCTGGAGCAGCAGGCCACCTCGCTGCAGCAGTCGGAGGAGCTGCTCAAGCGCCAGCAGGAGGAGCTGCGCAGCACCAACGAGGAGCTCCAGGAGAAGGCGAAGCTGCTCTCCGAGCAGAAGACGGAGGTGGAGCGCAAGAATGGCGAGGTGGAGCAGGCCAAGCTCGCCCTGGAGGAGAAGGCCGAACAGCTCAGCCTCACGTCCAAGTACAAGTCCGAGTTCCTGGCCAACATGAGCCACGAGCTGCGCACGCCGCTCAACTCGCTGCTCATCCTCAGCCAGACGCTCAGCGACAACGTGGACGGCAACCTCACGTCGCGGCAGGTGGAGTTCGCCAAGACGATTCACGCGTCCGGCGCGGACCTGCTGGAGCTCATCAACGACATCCTCGACCTGTCGAAGATTGAATCCGGCACCATGGCGGTTGACGTGGGACCGCTGCGCTTCGGCGACCTGCGCGAGTTCGTGGACCGCACCTTCCGGCAGGTGGCGGACAAGAAGAGCCTGGAGTTCCACATCGGCCTGGCGGACACGCTGCCCGGCGAGCTGGAGACGGATGCGAAGCGCCTGCAGCAGGTGCTCAAGAACCTGCTGTCCAACGCCTTCAAGTTCACCGAGTCCGGATCGGTGTCGCTGGAGATTGGCCTGGCGAAGGGCGGCTGGTCTCCGGACCACGCCATGTTGTCCTCCGCGCCCTCGGTGGTGGCCTTCACCGTGGTGGATACGGGCATCGGCATCCCGAAGGACAAACATCAAATCATCTTCGAGGCCTTCCAGCAGGCGGACGGCTCCACCGCCCGCAAGTACGGGGGCACCGGCCTGGGCCTGTCCATCAGCCGTGAAATCGCGCGGCTGCTCGGCGGCGAAATCCGGCTGGAGAGCGACGTGGGCAAGGGCAGCGCCTTCACCCTCTACGTGCCGCTGGCCTTCATGGCGGAGCGCTCGCCGGAGGAGCCCGCGCGCTGGGACTACAACCCGCTGGCCACCGCGGTGCTCCCCGCGCCCGTCGCGGAGCCGGCCATCAAGGCATCGGTGTCCGCGCTGAGCCGGATGGACATCGATGATGACCGGGGCTCCATCCAGCCCGGAGACAAGGTGCTGCTGGCCGTGACGCACCTGGCGGACCATGCCGCGCGCCTGCGCGCCGCGGCGCAGGGCACGGGCTTCAAGGTGCTGGTGTCCACGGAGGTGGAGGGCGCGCTGGACGCCGTCCGCAACACGCGGCCGGTGGCCGTGGCGGTGGACCTGGACCTGCCGGAGATGGCGGGCTGGGTGGTGCTGGACCGGCTGAAGCACGATTCGTCCACGCGCGCGCTGCCGGTGTACACGGTGTCGGTGGAGGACCACCGCGAGCGCTCCCTCAACCTGGGGGCCCTGGGCCACCTGCGCGCGGCGGCGGACCCGGAGGCGGCGGTGGCCGCGCTGGAGTCCCTCAAGCGCTTCGTGGAGCGCAAGGGCCGCGGGCTGCTCGTGGTGGAGGACGACCCCGTCCACCGCCAGACGCTGACGGAGCTGCTGGGCAGCGATGACGTGCAGACGGTGGCGGTGGGCACCGCGACGGAGGCCCTGGCCGCGCTGGCCGAGCGCCGCTTCGACTGCATGGTGTTGGACCTGGGCCTGCCGGACATGCCCGGCACGGAGCTCATCCGCCGCATCCATGAGGCGCACGGCGCGGGCGGGCCGCCCCTCATCGTCTATACGGGCCGCGAGCTGACGCGCGCCCAGGAGACGGAGCTGCGGCGGGTGGCCGAGGCCATCGTGGTGAAGGACGCGCAGAGCCCGGAGCGGCTGCTGGAGGAGACGAGCCTGTTCCTCCACCGCGCTCCGTCGGAGCTGACCGAGCCCAAGCGCCGCATGCTGGAGAAGGCGCGCGAGAAGGACCCCTTGCTGGTGAACCGCAAGGTGCTGGTGGTGGACGACGACGTGCGCAACATCTTCGCCCTCAACACCGTGCTGGAGCGCTACGGCATGAAGGTGGCTTTCGCGGAGAGCGCGCGCGAGGGCCTGGACCAGTTGGAGAAGGACGCCGACATCGAGCTGGTGCTGATGGACGTGATGATGCCGGAGATGGACGGCTACCAGGCCATGCGCGCCATCCGCCGCATGGAGCGCTTCGTCCACCTGCCGATACTCGCCCTCACCGCCAAGGCCATGAAGGGTGACCGGGAGAAGTGCCTGGAGGCCGGCGCGTCCGACTACATCACCAAGCCGGTGGACATCGAGAAGCTGCTCAGCCTGCTGCGCGTGTGGCTGCACGCGCCGCGGGGCATGCCGCCGCGCGGTCCGCGCACGGAGGTCTCCGGATGACGGGGCCCGGCGCGCGCGGCGCGGAGCTGGAGGCGCTGGAGGTGGACCTGCTGCTGGAGGGCGTGGCCCGTCAATGGGGCTTCGACCTGCGCAGCCGCTCCCGGCCGCAGCTCTTGCGGCGGCTGCGGCACCACCTCCGCGAGGAGCGGCTGGACAGCTTCTCCGCGCTCCAGGCCCGCGTGCTGCACGACGCCGAGGCGCTGGACGCGCTGCTGCGCACGCTGTCATGCACCCCGCCCGCCCTGTTCGCGGAGACCGCCTTCTTCCGCGACTTCCGCGCCCGGGTGGTGCCCGTGCTGCGCACCTGGCCCTCCGTGCGCGTGTGGCACGCGGGCTGTGGCACCGGCGAGGACACGTACGCGCTGGCCATCCTCCTCCAGGAGGAGGGGCTGTGGGGCAAGTGCCGGCTGTATGCGTCCGACGCCAGCGAGGGGCTGCTGGCGGACGCGCGCACCGGGGTGCTGCCGCTGCCCACGCAGGAGGACGCGGACCACTATCTGGAGGCGGGCGGGAAGGGCGCGCTCTGCGACTACTACACGCGCGATGGCAACTGGGCGCTGCTCCAGCCCCGGCTGCGCGACCGCATCTTCTTCACCCAGCACAACCTGGCCACGGACGGCTCGTTCAACGAGTTCCACGTCATCGTGTGCCGCGACACGCTGCTGACCTTCAACCGCGCGCTGCACGACCACATCCACGGCCGGCTCTTCGAGAGCCTCGCCCGCTTCGGCTTCCTGTGCCTGGGGCGCAAGGAGTCGCTGGCGCGCACGCCGCACGCGGGGGCCTATGAGTTGCTGGAGGACCGCGGTCGCATCTTCAGGAGGGTGGCATGAGTCCCTTGGGCCTGCTGGTGGTGGGGGCGCCGCGCTGCGCGGCGGCGGACGTGGAGTCGGTGCTGGCGCTGCTGCCTCCGCACCTGCCCGTGCCGGTGGTGTTGGCGCTGCACCGGGGCCCCCTGGACGCGCTGGCCGCGCCGCTGGGCCGCCGCTGCGCGCTGCCGGTGGTGGAGCCGGACGACAAGGCCCCGCTCGTGCCCGGCGCCGTCTATCTGGCGCCCGCGGGCTACCACCTGCTGGTGGACCGGGGCTGCGTGGCCCTGTCCGTGGAGCCGCCCGAGCATGGGCAGCGGCCCGGCCTGGACGCGCTCTTTGAATCCGCGGCGGACAGCCATGGCCCCCGCGCCGCGGGGCTGCTCTTCGCGGGGCACGAGGATGGGATGGCGGGCTTGCACGTGCTCCAGGCGAGCGGCGCCCGGGTGGCCGTGGTGAGCGCGCTCCAGACGGGCGGAGAGGGTGAGGAGGGGGAGATGGAGCATTTGACGGTGGGGTCCGTGGGAGGGTGGCTCGCGCGGCTGGCCTATGTGCCGCGTTCCAAGGTGCTGCCATGAGCGGCGCGCCCACGCGCGAGCGCCTGCCCGCGATTCCGTCAGAGCCCGTCCGCCTGCTGCTGGTGGATGACCAGCCGGAGAACCTGCTGGCGCTGGAGGCGACCCTGGCGCCCCTGGGGCAGCGGCTGGTCACCGCGAGCAGCGGCCGAGAGGCGCTGCGCCACCTGCTGACGCAAGACTTCGCCGTCATCCTCCTGGACGTCGTCATGCCGGACATGGACGGCTTCGAGACGGCCCAGCTCATCCGCGAGCGCGAGCGCAGCCGCGGCACGCCCCTCATCTTCCTCACCGGGCTGTCGCGTGGGCCGCATCCGGAGCTGCGCGGCTACGCCATGGGCGCGGTGGACTACCTGCTCAAGCCCTTCGAGCCGGCCATCCTGCGCTCCAAGGTGAGCGTCTTCGTGGAGCTGTACCGCAAGACGGAGCTGGTGCGGCGGCAGGCGGAGGCGCTGCGCGAGGCCCAGCAGCGCGAGCACGCGCGGGAGCTGCTGGAGGCGCAGCGGCGCGTGGAGGCCGAGCGGTTTCGTTCAGAAACCAACCGACACCAGCAGCGCTGGCTGGAGGCGGTGATGTCCGCGCTCCCCATGCCGCTGGCGCTGGTGGAGCCGGGAAGCGGCCACACCCTGCTGGCCAACCGGGCCGCGCAGGGGCTGGCGGGGGGCTGCCTGGCCTACCGCGAGGCGCGCGCGCTGCATGTGGACGCACGCTTCCGCGGCGCGGATGGCCGGCTGCTCGCGGACGACGCGCTGCCGCTGAGGCGCGCCGCGCGCGGCGAGGTGTTCCAGGCGTACCCCGTGGAGTGGGACGTCGGTGGCCAGCACGGTTCGGTGCTCGCCTCCAGTGAGCGGCTGCCCCGCATGCACGGGCGTCCCGAGACGATGGTGCTCGGCCTCCTGGACGTGACGGCGCTGCGAGCCGCCGCTCGGCATGACTGGCTTTCCCTGCCGCTGACGGAGCACATCGCTACACTGGAGGCACAAGGGGAGGACACAGGTCCGCTCACCCGGCTCATCGAGGTGCTGCGAAACCTGCCCGGCTTGAGCACCGGGAGCCCCAGCCAGGAGCACGAGGAGGGCTCCTTTCCAGCGGAGGAGAGCGGCCAGGCGGGCACCCCCCCAAGGCCCGTGCGCTGAACATGGCCGGGTGAGAAATGGTTGACGCACAAAATAACATGGGCAAGGTGGCCGTGTGAGTGACGCCGGAATCCCACAGCGGGTCCAGCGCTTCATCTCGACGCACATCGACTCCCTGGAGAAGCTGGAGGTGCTCCTCCTGCTTCGTGCGCGCGCGGACAGGGAGTGGACGGCATCGGCGGTGAGTCTGGAACTGCGCATTACAGATGTCTCCGCCGCCTCCAGGCTGGAGGACCTGACGAACCGACGGATGTTGGTGAGCGATGGTGCCTCACCTCCGTCGTATCGTTACAGTCCCGAGTCGTCGGAGGATGTGCAGGCGGTGACGGAGCTGGCGGCGGTGTATGGCGTGAAGCGCGTCAGCGTCATCTCCTTCATCTTCTCGCGGCCGTTGGACAAGGTGCGGGGCTTTGCCGAGGCATTCATCCTGAAGAAGGACAGGGACGGCCATGGCTGAAGCAGTCTACATCCTGTGTGCGTTGACGAGCGTGGCGTGCGCGGTGCTGCTGCTCCGCGCCTACAAGCGCACGGGCATGCGGCTGCTCTTGTGGAGTGGGCTGTGCTTCGTGGGCATGGTGGTCAGTAATGCGCTCCTCTTCGTGGACCTGGTGCTGCTGCCCAATACCATCGACCTGTTCATGCCGCGCACCATCGCCACGCTGTCCAGTGCCTCCGTCCTGCTCTATGGCCTCATCTGGGATGCGTCCTGAGGTGCCCTGATGCTCAAGCCCATGCTCAACGGTGCGGTGGCGATGGCGTGGCTGGCGAGCGCGCTGTTCTTCCTGCGCTTCTGGCTCCAGTCGAAGGACCGGCTCTTCGCCTGCTTCGCGCTGGCCTTCACGATGCTCGCGGGCAACGCGGTGGTGGCGGCGCTGTTGGACACGGATGACGAGCGGCGCTACTTCATCTACGTGGCGCGGCTCTTTGCCTTCCTGCTCATCCTCTACGCCATCTGGGACAAGAACCGCGCGAACCGCCGCGGCTCCAGCTAGGGCCGCGCCGGTGTCCGGCGGGTCGCCTGGCTGACAGTTGTCTCGTACCCGTGTCCGAGCACCGTTGTCGCGAGCGCGGTGGCGTCATTATCTCGGACACCCATGTCGCGCCGCCCTCCTCCATCCTCGCGGCCCGCGTCCGTGGGCGAGCGCGAACCCGAGCGGCCCGTCTCCAAGGAACCGGAGGACGTCCGCTTGCGTGGCAGTGACGACGCGGAGGAGCGCCTCGCGTTCCTGGCCAGCGCGGGCGAGCTGCTGTCGTCATCCCTGGACTCGGGCACGGTGCTCCAGCGGCTGGCCGAGCTGGCCGTGCCGTTGCTGGCGGACTGGTGCGCGGTGGACGTGCTCACGGCGGATGGGCGGGTGGAGCGGGTGGCCGCGGCGCACCGCCTGGCGGAGCAGGTGCCGCTGGTGCATGAGCTGGCGCGCCTCCAGCCCCTGGACCTGACGGCCGAAGGCGGCATCCCGGAGGTGCTGCGCACTGGCAAGGCCGCTCTCCTTCCCGAGGTCCTGGACGCGCTGCTCCCGGGCGTGGTGCGCACGGAGGCGCAGCTGGAGGTGGCGCGGCGCCTGGGCATCCGGGCGGGCCTCATCGTGCCGCTGCTGGCGCGGGGCCGCGTGCTCGGAGCGCTGTCGCTGGTCCGGGGCGACGCGGACGGCGTGCCCGGCGCGTCCGATTTGGCGCTGGCGTTGGAGCTGGCCCGGCGCGCCAGCCTGTCCCTGGACAACGCGCTGCTATACGCGGAGGCGCGCGGCGCGCAGCAGCGCACCGAGCGGCTCCAGGCCATCACCGCGGCCTTGTCCCGCGCGGCCACCGCCGAGGACGTGGCCGAAGCGCTGATGCGCGAGGAGCTGCGGCCCACGGGGCCGGCGCGCGGCGCGGTGCTCGGCAGGCTGGAGGATGGCCGCCTGCGCGTGCTGGGCTCCTTCGGCTCCGCGCCGTCGGTGCTGGAGGCCCCGCGGGGGCCGTGGGCGGACCCGGTGCCCGGCGTGGACCGGGCGCTGGAGCCGCAGTGGTTCTCCGGCCACGAGGCGGCGGTGCGCGCCATGCCCGACTGGGCGTGGGACCTCGTCCAGGGCGTGGGGACCGGGGCGTGGGCGGTGCTGCCCTTGAAGGTGGAGCACCGCCTCCGGGGCTTCCTGCTGTTCGCGTGGGACGGGCCGCGGGTGTTCCTCCCGGAGGAGCGCGGCTTCCTGTCCTCGCTGGCGCAGCAGTGCGCGCAGGCGCTGGAGCGCGCGGCGCTGTACGAGGCGCTGCGCGAGCGCGGCGGCAAGCTGCACCTGGCGCTGGAGGCCGGCAAGGACGCCGAGGCGCGGCTCTTCTTCCTGCTGGAGGCGAGCCGCGCGCTGGCCGAGCACCTGGACGACGTGGAGTGGACGCTGGAGCACCTGGCGCGGGTGGTCGCGCGAAACGTGGCCTCGTTCTGCCTGGTGGAGCTGGCGGGGGCGGACGGCGTGCCGCGCGGCGTGGCCGCGGCCCACCGGGAGCCGGAGCGGGACGTGTCGGCGCTGGCCTCGCTGCTTCCAGCGCGCGAGTGCTTCCTGTCGGGGGAGACGCGCTTCCTGCCCGAGGTAGGGCCGGAGCTGCGCGAGCGCATCTTCCAGGGGCCCGAGCACCCCGCGCTGCTGGAGGCGCTGAGCCCGCACTCGCTGCTGTCGGTGGCGGTGCGCACGCGGGGACGCACGCTGGGCGTCATCACGCTGGGCGCCGCGGCCCCCTGCCGCCGGCTGGTCACCGCCGACGTGGCCATGGCGGAGGAGCTGGCGCGGCGCGTGGCGGTGGCGCTGGAGAACGCGTCGCTGTACCGAGACGCGCAGGCCGCGGTGCGCCTGCGCGACGAGTTCCTCTCCGTGGCCAGCCACGAGCTGAAGACGCCCCTCACCAGCCTGAAGCTCCAGCACGGCCTCATCGACCGCGCCGTCAGCGGGGACTTCGGGGAGAAGGTGCGGCCCCGGCTGGCCACGGCCGTGCGGCAGGTGCAGCGGCTGAGCGCGCTGGTGGACAGCCTGCTGGACGTCAGCCGGATTTCGCTGGGGCGGCTGATGCTGGAGCCGTCCGACGTGGACCTGGGCCAGGCGGTGCGCGACGCGGTGGAGCGCATGGAGGAGGTGTTCACCCAGGCGGGCTGTCCGGTGCGGGTGGAGGTGCCTGGCCCGCTGCCGGGGAAGTGGGATTCGCTGCGGCTGGACCAGGTGCTGGTGAACCTGCTTACCAACGCGGCCAAGTACGGCGCGGGCCGGCCCGTCCTGGTGGAGGCGGCCTTCGAGGGCGAGGAGCTGGTGCGGGTGTCGGTGCGTGACGAGGGCATCGGCATCGCGGCGGAGGACCTGCCGCGCCTGTTCGGCCGCTTCGAGCGCGCGGTGTCCGACCGGCACTATGGCGGCCTGGGACTGGGGCTCTACATCAGCCGGCAAATCGTGGACGCCATGGGCGGCAGCATCGAGGTGGAGAGCTGGCCCGGGCAGGGCTCCATCTTCACCGTGCGCCTGCCCCGGTCCACGGCACAATGCGCGCCATGGTGATTGCGGGAAGGGCCGGCGTGCCCAAGGTGCTGTCGGTGGCGAAGCTGCGGAAGGAGTACGGCGGCAAGGCCGCGGTGGAGGGGGTCTCCTTCGAGGTGGGGCGCGGAGAGATTGTCGGGCTGCTGGGCCCCAACGGCGCGGGGAAGACGACGACCATCAACATGGTGCTCGGCGTGCTGCAGCCCACGTCCGGCACCATCCACATCCAGGACCTGGACCTGGCGGCGCAGCGCTCCGCCGCGCTGGCGCTGACGAACTTCGCCGCCGTCTACTCACCGCTGCCCGGCAACCTCACCGTGTACCAGAACCTGCGCGTCTTCGGCCTCATCTACGGGGTGAAGTCCCTGGGGGCGCGCATCGCGGAGCTGCTGGAGCAGTTCGACCTGGTGAAGTACCGCGACGTGAAGTGCGGCGTGCTGTCCTCCGGAGAGCAGACCCGCGTGGCGCTGGCGAAGGCGATGCTCAACCGGCCGCACCTGCTGCTCCTGGACGAGCCCACCGCGTCGCTGGACCCCGCGACGGCCCGGGACATCCGCGCCCGGATTCGCGAGTTCGCCGCGCGGGACACCGGCGGCGTGCTGTGGACGTCCCACAACATGTACGAGGTGGAGGAGGTCTGCGACCGCGTGCTGTTCCTGGCGCGTGGCCGGGTGCTGCTGGAAGGCAACCCGCGGACGCTGCCCGGCGAGCACGGCCGGGCCTCGTTGGAGGAACTCTTCATCACCGTGGCGCGCGAGCCGCTCGCGCTGGAGCGGAGCTGACCATGCACCCGCACCGGGCCGCCGCCGTCGCGCTTCGCCACTACTACCTCCTGCGAGGGAGCCTGGCGCGCTTCCTGCCACTCTTCGCGTGGGTGGCCATCGACATGGTGCTGTGGGGCTTCATGAGCCGCTACCTCAACACCGTCACCTCGCGGGAATACAACTTCGTCCCGGTGCTGCTGGGCGCCGTCCTCCTGTGGGACTTCTTCATCCGCGTCATGCAGGGCGTGACGATGGTGTTCTTCGAGGACGTGTGGTCGCGCAACTTCCTCAACATGTTCGCGTCCCCGCTCACCATCTCCGAATACCTGGGCGGGCTGGTGCTCTCCAGCGTCGCCACCAGCACCCTGGGCTTGCTGGTGATGCTGGTGCTGGCCAGCACCGCCTTCGGCCTGTCCTTCGCCGCGTACGGCGCGCTCTTCGTGCCCTTCCTGCTGGTGTTGTTCCTGTTCGGCATCGCGCTGGGCATCTTCGGCTGCGCGCTGGTGCTGCGCCTGGGCCCGGCGTCGGAGTGGTTCGTCTGGCCCATCCCCGCGCTGCTGTCGCCCTTCGCCGGCGTCTTCTACCCGCTGTCCACGCTGCCCGCGTGGATGCAGGCCGTGTCCCACCTGCTGCCGCCTTCGTACGTTTTCGAGGGCATGCGGGCGCTCGCGGCGGGGGGCTCGTTCCAGGTATCCACGTTGCTGTGGGGGGCCGGCCTCGCCGTGGTGGAAATCCTGCTCGCGTGCGCCTTCTTCACCCGGGTCCACCGGCAGGCCGTGCGGAGCGGACTCATCGCGCGATACAGCGCTGAAAGCGTGAGCTGAGACAGGACGTTTTCAGTCGTGCTGTCGACACAGTGGGGGCGTGCGCAAACGCGTGGCCGGTGGGGCCGCGGGCGAGTCTATTTCCCGTGGTGGCTGTATCCGCGGTTGAGGTCGTCGTGGAGGAGGCCCGGCGTGGGTGACAGCAATCGCACACCCGTACCTGGAGCATACCGATGCGAAGCCTCAATCCTGTTTTCTCGTCCGCGGTGGTGATGGCCCTGTGCTCACTGCTCGCGGGCGGTTGTGGCGGCTCACCGTCGGACGGTGAGTCCCCGGACATGCACGCCCCTCAGAGCGGCGGTCTGGGCGGCAAGGCCGGCGATGAGCCCACGTACCCTGATGATGATGGCGATGATGACGCCACGCCGGGCAAGGTCACCATCTGCCACATTCCTCCGGGCAACCCCGCCAACGCGCACACCCTCTCGGTGTCCACGTCGGCCTGGCCGGCGCATGCGCGGCACGGAGACACGTTGGGGCCCTGTGACGCGGGCACGGGCGGCGAGGAGCCGGACGCGGGCACGGGCGAGGAGCCCGATGCGGGCGGCGGCGAGGAGCCGGACGCGGGCACGGGCGGCGAGGAGCCGGACGCGGGCGCTCCGGTGTGCGCGCCCATTGGCGAGGCCTGTGGTGAGTCCGCCGCCTGCTGCTTCGGGCTGACATGCGGTGAAGACAACACCTGCGATCCCATCATCGGCTGAGGTGGATGGAAGCACCTCCCCGTCCGCATCCGGGCGGGGAGGCTCGCCGCGCTCGTCTCACGGGCGCGGAGGCGCGTTGAGCGCAGCACACTTGCCGGGGCTCCAGACGGTGGCGCGACGTGCGCCATGGGGGCCTCGCGCGGCGTGCGTGCTCCGCCCGACAGAGCGGTCGTTGCGCGTTCGACGCACGTCCCAAAGTGCGTCGCGAAACACGCCGTGACGGCATTAGGGTTTCCGCTCACCGTCGCAGCTTCCGAAACCATTTCGCGCTGGCTCGCGCGTGGGCCCACTGGCTGCCGGCCGGAGCGGGGCGCCTGTCGCGCGAAGGATGTTGGCATCATGTCCCGGTTGGACGTCACCACCTCCGTTCCCGTGTTCACGCGGCCGTTGCGGTCCACATGTCGCGGCGTGCCCGCGAGCGAGGCCCCGCCCTTGTCCTCCGCGGCGTCGCTGGTGGGACAGCAGGTGGGCCACTTCCGGCTGCTGCGTGAGCTGGGCCGGGGGAGCCTGGGCGTCGTGCTGCTCGCGGAGCACGCGCTCATCCAGAAGCGCGTGGCCATCCAGGTGCTCCACGCGCACGTGACGCAGGACCCGGCGCGAGTGGCCCGCTTCCTCCAGGCGGCGCGCACGCTGACGCTCATCCAGGACGCGCACATCGTGTCGCTCTACGATTTGGGCATGCGCGACGGGCGGCCTTTCCTCATCATGGAGTACCTGGAGGGACAGAGCCTGGCCGCCTTCGCGAAGGGGCCGCTGGCACCCGCGCTGGTGGTGGACCTGCTCACCCAGGTGTGTGACGCGCTGGGCGCCGCGCATGCGCACGGCATCGCCCACGGCAGCCTCAACCCCACCAGCATCTTCCTCGTCCCCGACGCGAAGGGTCGCCAGCACGTGAAGCTGCTGGACTTCGGCATCGCCGGGTTGCTCCCTCCCTCCGAGGGGGCCGCCGACTCGCCGGTGGCCGCGGACCTCTTCGCCGTGGGGGTGCTGGGCGCGCTGCTCGTCACCGGCCGGCTGCCCTCGCGCGGGCACGCGGCGGAGGAGCCGCTTCACGGCCACGCCTGGGAGGTGCCGCCGCTGCCGTCGGACCTCCGCTCGGCGCTGTCGCGCGTGCTGCTCAAGGCCATGGCGCGCCGCCCGGTGGACCGTTATGCCAGCGCCGCCGGGCTGCGCGATGCCCTGCACGCGTCGGTGGCGCTCGACGGAGGCGCGGCACCTCCGGAGTCCCTGGGCCTGGAGCGGCTTCCGGGCTGGTACGCGCTCCGGGGCCCGCCGGGGGTCGCGCCCGCCTCCAGGTAGGGCGGCCTGGCTGTCTTCGCGAGGCGTCATGCCTTGCGTCTGGCGGGGCCCTCCTCGTTAATCCACATCGGTTCCCATGGCCTCAGACTCCGACGACACGCTTCCTCCCCAGGGCCGCTTCAACCGCCTGCGCAAGCTCGCGGGCCTCTCCGTGCATGTGGGCACGGAGGTGCTCAAGAGCGGCGCGAAGCGCCTGTCCGGGAGCACGCCCGACCTGCTCAGCAAGGAGGCCGCGGAGAAGCTGGTCTCCACCCTGGGCGAGCTCAAGGGGGCCGCCATGAAGATGGGGCAGGCCATCTCCATGGACCCGGACCTGCTCACCCCCGAGGTGCGGCAGGTGCTGGCGCGGCTGCAGAACCAGGCGCCTTCCATGTCCTACGCGCAGGTGTCGCGCGTCATCCAGGCGGAGCTGGGCGCGCCGCCGGAGTCGCTCTTCCGCGAGTTCAGCGAGGCGCCGCTCGCGGCCGCGTCGCTGGGGCAGGTGCACCGCGCGGTGCTGGAGGATGGCCGGGCGGTGGCGGTGAAGGTGCAGTACCCTGGCATCGACGTGTCCCTGGCCCACGACATGGCGAACCTGGGCATCGTGGCGAAGACGGCGTCGACGGTGCTGCGCGTGTCCGACGCCGGCGCCTACTTCAAGGAGTTCCGCGACGAGCTGCTGCTGGAGCTGGACTACCTCCGCGAGGCCGAGCTGGCCCAGGGCTTCGCGCGCAGCGTGGCGAAGCTGCCGGAGCTGTGCGTGCCCGCCGTCGTCTCCAGCCACAGCGCGAAGCGGGTGCTGACGCTGGAGCTGCTGGAGGGGCTCACCCTCAAGGACTGGCTGCCGACGAACCCCGCGAACGAGGAGCGCTTCCGCGTGGCGCGCCAGCTCATCCTCGCCACCTACGGGCCCTTCTTCGGCGCGGGCGAAATCCACGCGGACCCGCACCCGGGCAACTTCATGGTGATGCCGGACGGGCGGCTGGGCCTGCTGGACTTCGGCTCCATCAAGCGCTTCTCCCCGCGCTTCGTGGACGTCAACCACCGCATGCTCCGGCAGACGGTGCGCATGGAGCCGTTGGACATCCTGGGCCTGAGCCGGGAGGTGGGCTTCACGGTGGAGCTGCCGGACGCGGAGGCCGAGGGCCTCATCGCGGAGGTGCTGCGCATCGCCGGGCGGCCCATGCACCTGCCGGACTACGACTACGCCGTGTGCGAAATCAACCGCGACATGCGCCACCACTTCTCGCGCAACGCGCCGCGCTTCCTCAAAATCAGGCCGCCGCCGGAGGCCATCATGTTCTTCCGCTCCACCGGAGGGCTGGCGCAGAACCTGAAGCTCATCGGCGCGCGCGGTGACTTCCGCGCCGTCTTCCTGGAGGTGACGGACCTGCCCGCGTGAGGTCGGCGCCGCGTCAACGCGCGGCCGGCACGGACTCCGGGGCCGCGGGCTTGAGGTGGAGCGCTTCCAGCCGCTGGGCCAGCTCCTCGCCCTGCACGCTCTTGCAGATGTAGCCGTCCGCGCCCGCCGCGCGCGCCAGGGCGCGCAGCTGGGCTTCGTCCGACGCGGAGTAGAGGATGAACTTCGTGCCCTTGGGCGCCTGTCCGCGCGCGAGCGTGAGCACCTTGTCACCGCTGAGCGCGGGGATGTTCACGTCCAGCAGCACCAGGTCCGGCAGGGTGGTGCGCACCAGGTTGGACACGCCCAGGGAGGAGCGGTGGGTGCGGACGTCGAAGCCGAAGGTGGAGAGGGTGCGCTCCGCGAGTGAGAGCTGGTCCTGGTCATCGTCCACGATGAGGACGCGGATTTTCGTCTCCGGCATGGCTTTCCCCCTTCAGCGTGCGGATGGCACTGCGGGTGCTTCCTGACGGGGTGAGTATCCTCCAGTCGTCATTCCCTGTCGCCCCCCACATGAGGGAATCCCCTTAGCGGGGTTGAATCGCGGGGAATGAATGGAGACGGTGAAGGGGCCATGGAATCAGAACGCATCCGGGTGGCCATCCTGGAGGACCAGCAGGTCTTCCGTGAGGCCCTGGTGGCTGTGCTGGAGGGCGCGGGCATGGACGTGGTGGCGGGCTTCGCGGAGCCCGCGCCGTTCTTCGCGCGCGTGCGCGAGACGCTGCCCCATGTCGCGCTGGTGGACCTGCGCCTGGAGCTGCCGGAGTGGGAAGCGCCCACCAGCGGGATGTCGGCGCTGCGGTGCCTGCATGACTTCTTCCCGGCGGTGAAGCCCCTGGTGCTGTCGGGCCACCGCGAGGCGGAGCTGGTGGAGCAATGCCTCCAGGCGGGCGCGGCCGGCTACCTGTGGAAGCAGAACGTGGGCTGCGCGGAGGTGGTGGAGGCGGTGGAGCGGGTGGTGCGTGGGGAGCGGCTGCTGCCCGCCGGGCTGTCGTGGCCCCTGTCGGAGTCGCCCCCGCAGGGGGAGCTGGGCCGGCTGACGCCGCGTGAGCGCGAGGTGCTGGGCTACATCGCCGCGGGCGCGGACAACCTGCGCATCGCCGCGTGCCTGGGCATCACCGAGCGCACGGTGAAGGCGCACATCACCAGCATCTACAAGAAGGTGGGCTCGGAGAGCCGCACGCAGCTGGCGGTCCTGGGGTGCCAGTTGGGTGTGCAGCGCCCGGCAAGCCTCTAAGCCCGGAGGGCCTGGGCGTCAGACCGCTGGCCACTGGGAGCGCGCCACGGTTGGTGGCACCGTGGAGGTGCCTGGGCGTCAGGCGCCCCTCGCGCCTCCTCCCCCCACGCCGAGGCGTCTCCAGGGGGCCAGGGCAGCGCTGCTGGCTGCCCTGGCCCATTCAGTGGAAGGCCGGTGCTTCAGCTCCCGGCGGCGCGCGGCGCGGGCAGGCAATCCCAGCGCGGCGCGCCCAGGTGCTGGAGGAACCAGAGGCACGCCAGGTCCACCATCTGCGTCAGCGTGCCGGGCTCCTCGAAGCGGTGCGTGGCGCCGGGGATGACCTCCAGGCGCTTCTCCGCCGTCATCGCGGCGTACGTGCGGCGGTGGGGCTCCTGCGCGGACGAGTCCTCCGCGCCGACGATGAGCATCGTGGGCGCGCGCACCCGGGCCAGCGTCGCCCCCGGCTGCGCCAGGCGTCCGCCCCGGCACACCACCGCGTCCACCGACTCTGGCCGCAGCGCCGCGGCGGCCAGGGCCGCGGCCGCGCCCGTGTATGCCCCGAAGTAGCCGATGCGCAGGGCGCTGGTGCGAGGCGCGCGCCGCAGCCAGCGCGCCACGCCCGCCAGGCGTCCGCCGAAGAGGCCCAGGTTGAAGCGCAAGTCCCGCTCGCGGCAGGCCTCCTCTTCCGCCGCCGTCAGCAGGTCCACCGCGAGGGTGGCCAGCCCCTCGTTCTGCAGCAGCCGGGCGACTTCCAGGTCCGTGACGCCGCGGCGGCTGCTGCCGTGGCCCCGGACCATCACCACCACGCCGGTGGCGCCTGGCGGCACCTGGAGCAGGCCCCTGAGCTCCACGCCTTCTTCAACGGGGATGCGGACCTCTCCGTCCGCGGCGGGAGGCGTCCAGCCCCCCGTGCCTTGCGGCTGCGTCACCAGCCCGCGGACCGCCTTCTCCGAGCCTTCATCCGACCTGCGTGAACCCTGCTTCTTCATGCGGAGTCCCTCCTCTTTGTCGGACTGCGTCGCTGCCGTGCTACACGCGCTACGGACTGGGATTTTGCAGAAGCCGTGCCAGGGCTTCCCCGGGCACGGGGTGAGCCCATTCTACCAGCGCTGCCCTGGCGCGGCGCGGCGGGGCCGGTGACACTTGGGGGACGAACAGATGACCCCACCTGGGGAGTCCTATCGTTTTTACCGGTGGGCCAGGATGAGCTCGAAGGGGCCGGGGAGGACTTCGGCGTCCTTGAAGCCCGTCTCGTCCAGCACGCGCAGGTAGTGCTCCACCTCGCGCAGGCGGCTCACGCAGGTGTCCACGCCCATGAGGAAGTAGGACCAGAAGAACTGGGCCGCCAGCCGCTCCGGGGTGCGGAACTCCTCGCAGATGAGGACGCGGCCGCCGGGCGGGAGCGCGTCGCGCGCGGCCACGAGCAGCGCGCGCGCCGTGTCCGCGGGCCAGTCGTGCAGCACCCGCACGAAGCAGAGCGTGTCGTAGCCGCCGGGCAGCGGTTCCCGGAGGAAGTCGCCGCCCTGGAAGCCCAGGCGTTCGGGAGGAAGGCCGAAGCGCTCGCGGGTGCGCGCCACCAGCGGCTCGGTGGCGGGCAGGTTGAACACATCCACGCGAAGGCCCGGGTGCTCGCTCGCCAGGTGCGCGGCCAGCGTGCCGTCACCACCGCCCACGTCGAGCGCGCGCCCGCCGCGCTCCCAGAGCCGGTCGCGATGGGCGCGGAACGTCTCCAGGATGGGGGGCAGGCCCGCGGCCATGCTGGCCTCGAAGCCCGCCACCTGCTCGGCGGTGCTCGGAGGCCAGTCGAAGGCGGCGGGGGGCATGGAGCGCTCACCGCGCAGCACCTGGGGCAGGTGCCCATGCAGCTCGTGCCAGGCGTAGCGCTCCCGGTCCTTCTCCAGGGACTGCGGCCCCAGCACGGCCTGGGCGGCGGCGCGCAAGCCAGGGACGGCCTGGTAGCGCGCGGACTCCAGGGCGTCGGTGGGCTGCTCGCGCAGCACCAGCCCCAGGCTCTCCAGACAGTCGAGCAGCTTGTAGAGCCGCACGGGCACCAGCCGGTGCCGCGCCGCCAGCGCTCCCAGGGTGACGGGGCCCGGCTCCAGGGCGTCCAGCAGCCCCAGGTCCAGGGAGGCCTTCAACACGTCCACGGCGCGGGCGCCGTTGTACAGCAGGTGGAGCAGCGCGCGAGGGGTGGTGGCCAGGGCCGTGGCCGCCCCCTTCATGGCTGTTCCGCCTGCATCCTGGCCGCGTGCGCCACGGGGCAGCCGCCGCCTGGAGGGGCCCGGGTGGCGCCCGGGGCGAGGCCGCCTTCGCGCTGCCACCCGGACGTCAGCTCCAGCCGCACGTCCCAGAGCTGGCGGAACAGCGGCAGCGTCATCCGCCCCGCGAGCACCTGCGTGGGCAGGCCGTCCAGCGCCTTCACGGAGCGGTCCACGCCAATGGTGCGGCGCACGAGCTGGAAGTGGGCATGGAGCCAGCCCTGGAAGGCCTCGTCCAGGTCCACCAGCTGCTCGCAGAGGCGCTTCAGGTCGTCCGGGCCGCCCGCGGTGTACACCGTGGTCAGCGTCTGTCCCCGCCGCGCGAGCAGCCGCTCCAAGGCGCCTTCCAGCCCCTGCGCCACCCGCCGCAGCATGTTGTAGCCGGGGGACTCCTGGCCGCTGCCGTTGCCCAGGCTGCGCCGGATGACCTGGTAGGTGTCCGGCGTCATCGTCTCCAGGATGGCCAGCTCCTGCTTCACCGCCAGGAGCACCCGGCAGATGCGCTCCAGCCGCGACGAGGCCGCCCACAGGGCGTCCCTGTCCAGCTCGGCCACGACCTCCACCGCCTCGCGCGAGGCCAGCTTCAGCCAGAGCTCCTGCGCCTGGTGCACCACCTGGAACATCAGCTCGTCGTGGGCGACGCGCTCGCCGTCCGCCGCCTGCAGCGACAGCAGCGTGGGCGTCTTGAGGTAGACCTCGTAGTCGAGCTCGCCCTTGCCCACCCACTTCTTCAAGAGGGGGTTGAAGAGGGGTTCTGCCAGTTCGAGTCGTAGTCTTTCAGCGTGGCTGTAATCGATGGACGCGCTCATACGGCCCTCCTGAGTCGGGGAGATAGCTCGGAAGGTGTGGAATCGCGGGCACCGTCCCAACGGCACCCGCGGGCATGTCATCCGGCGTTCAGGGAGCGGGCGTCGGTGTGGGCGGCCGGGGCTTCAGGTGGAAGGCGCGCAGGCGCTGGGCCAGCTCCTCGCCTTGCACGCTTTTGGAGATATATCCGTCCGCACCGGACGCGAGCGCCAGGGAGCGCAGCTTCGATTCGTCGGATGCTGAATAGAGGATGAACTTCGTCTTCGGCAGCGCGTACTGGCGCGCCAGGTTGACGACCTTGTCGCCCTTGAGGGCGGGGAAGTTCACGTCGATGAGGACGAAGTCCGGCTCCACCGAGCGGACGAGGTTGGAGACACCCAGCGCGGAGGTGTGCGTGAGCACCTCGAAGCCGTAGGCGCTCAGCGAGCGCTGTACGAGGTCGAGCAGGTCCGGGTCGTCGTCCACCACCAGGACGCGCGCTTTTTCTTCAGACATGGGTTCTCCCTAGATGCTTTCGAATCATCTCGAGCAACTGGTCACGATCAAGGGGCTTGGTGAGGTACGCGGTGCAGCCGGCCTCGTGTGCCTTGTCCTGGTACTCCCGCCCCGCGTGCGCCGTCACCGCGATGACGGGAACATTGGCCGCGGCGGGTAGGGCTCGCAACCTGCGGGTGACCTCCCAGCCGTCCAGGCGGGGGAGCGACAGGTCCATCAGGATGAGGTCCGGGGCGTCGCGGATGGCGCGCTCCAGGCCGTGCTCGCCGTCCTCCGCTTCAATGACCTCGAAGTGGCCGTTGAGGTAGCGGCGGACGATGTCGCGGTTCTGCGCGCTGTCCTCCACATAGAGGATGCGGGCCCGCTTGCCGGCGCTGGCGGCGCGCTGGGACAGCAGCAGGCCCTTGGCCTGGGCGATGACGTCCTCCAGCGCGTGGCCGCCCTTCTTCACGAAGCCGGCGAAGCCGTCACGCAGGAGGGCCTCTTCCTCCTCGGAGAGCGTCTTGCCGGTGAGCACCACCACGGGCACCTGGAGCTTCTCCGCGCGCAGCCGGCGCAGCACCTCGAAGCCGTCCAGGTTGGGCATCATCAAGTCCAGCACCACCAGGGCGGGCGGGGACACGCGCGCCTTGAGCAGGGCGTCCTCGCCGTTGCGGGCCTCGGAGGTGGAGAAGCCGGCGCGGCGCAGGTTGCGGCTGACCAGCTCGCGGGTGGCCGAGTCGTCGTCCACCACCAGCACCTCGCCCACGCTGGTGGAGGCGCCGGCCGTCTGATGGAGGCTGCGCTGCACCACCTCCACCAACCGGTCCGGCTCCACCGGCTTGACGAGGTACTCGCACGCGCCCAGGGAGAAGCCGCGCGCGCGCTGCTCCTCCACGGAGATGAGGATGACGGGGATGCCGGCCAGCGAGGGCTCGCTCTTGAGCTGGCTGAGCACCGACCAGCCGTCCAGCTTGGGCAGGTGGATGTCCAGGAGGATGGCCTGGGGCCGCAGCTCGCGGGCCCGCTTGAGGGCGGCGATGCCGTCCTCGGCCACCACCACCTTGAAGCCAGCGGGCTCCAGTTGTCCGGCCACCAGCTGCTGGATGAGCGGGTCGTCGTCCACCACCAGCACCGTGCTGCCCGGCTGCGCCAGGGTGCCCACGTGCTGGGCCACCTCCGACACGGGCACGCCGCGCTCCAGGTGCGGGCCGCCGCCATTGTCCGGTGACTCCAGGGTGGAGGGCAGGCGCACCGTGAAGGTGGTGCCGCGGCCCAGCGTGGAGCTCACGGACACGGTGCCGCCCAGCACGCGGGACAGCTCGCGGACAATGGCCAGCCCCAGCCCGGTGCCGCCCACCTTGCGCGTGGTGGAGCCGTCCACCTGACGGAACTTCTCGAAGATGAAGGGCAGCTGGTCGGAGGGGATGCCGACGCCGGTGTCCTCCACCGTCATGACGACCTCGCCGCCAGAGGGGGCCAGGCTCAGCGACACCTCGCCCGCGTCGGTGAACTTGGCGGCGTTGCTGAGCAGGTTGAGCATGATCTGCCGCAGCTTCAGCGCGTCCGAGCGGAGCATGCGGGCGGACGGGTCGATGTTGGTGGTGAGGGCCACGTCCTTGCCCTTGAGGTACTCCTTCACCGTGGCCAGGCACTCCTCGGCCAGCTCCTGCACGTCCACCTGCTCGGTGACGACCTCCACGCGGCCGGACTCAATCTTGGAAAGGTCCAGGATGTCGTTGATGAGCGCCAGCAGCGTCTTGGCGTTCGTCTTCACGACGTTGAGGTCGCGGCGGCCATGCGCCGTCAGCCGCTGGCCCTCCTCGCGCATCAGCAGGTCGCAGTAGCCGATGATGCCGTTGAGCGGGGTGCGGATTTCGTGGCTGAAGTTGGCCAGGAACTCGCTCTTGAGGCGGGCGGCGGCCTCCGCTTCCCGGGCGCGCTCCTCCTCGTTGCGCTTGGCCACCGCCAGCTCCTGGGCCAGCCGGTCCAGGTCCTCGTTCTGCTGACGGATGATCTCCATCTGCAGCGCGCGCTGCTGGTAGGACGCCAGCGAGCGGGCGGACACGGCGCGGGTGCGCTTGATTTCCTCCAGGCTGGCGGCGAGCTGCTTGTTGGCCGCCTCCAGCTCCGCCTTGGACGCGCGCAGCATCTCTTCATGCTGCTTGCGCTCGGTGATGTCCTCGGTGACGCCCATCACGTAGCGGGCCACGCCCTGCTCGTCCAGCAGGGGCAGCTTGCGCGTGGCGAAGATGCGGTCCACGCCGTCGGCGCGGGCCACCTCCTCGAAGGACTTCATCTGCCGGGTTTCGAGAATCTCCGAGTCGATGGCGATGAACGACTCGGCCTGCTCCTTGGGGAAGTAGTCGTGGTCCAGCTTCCCCAGCAGCCACTGCTTGGTGACGCGGAAGGCGTCCGCGAACGTCTTGTTCGCCACCACCAGCCGGCGCGTCTGTGCGTCCTTCACGAAGAGGACGAACGGAATCGCGTCGATGATGTTCTCCATCAAGTAGTTGGTGCGCTCCAGCTGCTCCGCGGTGGCGGTGTGGCGGCGGCGGTCCGCCGTCATCCGCAGCTCGCGTTGCACCACGGGCGCCAGGCGGCTGAAGCGGTCCTCGGTGATGTAGTCGAGCGCTCCGGCGCGCACGCTGGCCTCCAGCGTGTCCTCGCTCCAGTCGCGCGACAGCACCACGAAGGGCAGCTCCTTGCCGTACTTGCTCCACAGCGCCTTGACCTCGGCGAAGCCCATGTCGGGGACTTCCGCGCCGCACAGCACCAGGCCCCACGTGCGTGACAGCGCGGCCTCCGCCGCGACCGCCGTGGTGGCGCGCTCCGTCACCACCGTCACCCCCGCGCGCTGGAGGGCTTCCTCCACGCGCTGGCACTCGCGCTCGCCGGCCACGAGCAGGAGAGACGCATTGTCCGCCGGAGACTCAGAGGGAGGCTGGGAGGAGGCCATGGCTCAGTTCGCCCCGAAGACCAGCGCGGTCAGCGTGGTGTTGATGTGGAACCCCGAATAGATTTCGAAGTGCACGTTCATACCAGCGGCGGTGGGTGCGGCCTTCAGCGTTTCCGCCAATTGCTGCACGGTGTTGGTGGCGCTGGCGTACCACATGCGTCCACCGCAATGGAAAAGCAGGGCGGCCTGGGGCTTCTGGACCCTGCGGGGGACCTCGTCGGTGAAGAAGCTGCGCGTCATGCCGGCCATGTCGCCCAGCTTCATCAGCTCCAGCTCGGTGCCTTCCTCCAGCAGGTTGGCGAAGAGGATGGAGCCATCCTCCTGCGGGCTCCAGGCGGCGCGGATGAAGTACTCCCGGCCCACGCGCAGGGCGGTGGGGCGCACGGCGAAGCCCCGGGGCGTGCCGAACTCCAGCTCGTCCACGCCCACGCCCAGGATTTCCGCGTAGCGCTTCGCCGCCGGGCGCCCGTCGATTTCGAGCGCGCGGGTGTGGCTTTCGTCCACCTTGGTGATGGTGAGCTTCTCGCCGGTGGGCACGTACCAGTGGGAGCGGAGCGCGGCCCAGGGCGCGCTCGTCTTGAAGAGGGCCACGAGCACCGCGTCGGTGGCGACCTCGCCATCCACGTGGACCATGGCGGACTGCTTGGCCGGGTCCCGGTTGGTGTCGCTGGCGCCGCCGCCCACCAGCACCAGCGTCTGGCACTTCTCCAGGATGCCGAGCAGCAGCTCTTCCTTCTTGTAGCGGAAGCCGTCGTCAATCACGAGGCCGACGAACCGGCGCGGGTCCAGGTCCTGCTGCCGCACGCCCAGGTCCTCGCACGCGCGCTTGATGGAGGTGGCGCCCGCGCTGATGGCGTCCACGGACAGGCCGGTGCCCAGGCCCAGGCCCACCTCGAAGTCACCGAAGAGGGCGCTCATCACCACGCTGCCCTCGTGGATGCCGGTGTTGTCCAGCTCGCCCGCGGTGGTGGCGCCAATCAGGCGCGTGCCCGCCGGCAGCCGCTGACGCACGGCGCGGTTGAGCGCCTGCTGGTCACGCTCCCGCGAGGCGAACATCGTCACCAGGCGGGGTGTGTCGCTGCCCAGCTGACTCAGGAGGTCCTCCGCGGCGGCATCCGGCTCCTTCAACGTGGTGCGAGCCGTCTGCATCTTGACCTGAGCCATGGAGGTACTCCGGGTTGCGCGAGCGGGGGTTAGAGGCCGCTGCCGGGGTGCCGAGTATGACAGGCGCCGGTGCACTGCTGGAAAGACTCCGCGCCGCCCCCCACGTACATGCTCTCGATGGGTCCGAATTGCGCCACATGGCTGTCCGGGTAGCGCTTGTGACAGGACAGGCAGGCGGCCTTGCTGGTGCGCTGGATGCTCTCCTTCGTCTGGTGACAGGACGAGCACTGCTGGAGCGGTGCGTCAAAGCGGTTGGACCGCGAGTGGATGAAGTGGGTGCGCACGAAGATGGGGCCCTCCAGCTCGAAGGCGAGCGGGGCGTGGCACCCGGCGCAGGCGGCGCGGTTGTCGTTGGCATGGAGCACCACGCCCAGCTCGCCGCCCTTGCTGTGGCAGGAGGTGCAGGGGCCCGTGGTCAGCTTGGGCTGGGTGCGCTGCTTCGTCCCCACCTGGAGTTCGATGGTCGTCGTCGCGGGGAGGTCCTCGCCCAGGTACGCGCGGCGGCCCTTCACCGTCACCAGGTAGGTGCCGGGGGCCGCGTTGGCCGGCAGCTTGAACTGCCAGGTGTCCGTGTTGGGCTGGTTCCAGAGGTTCGGGTCGATGAAGGCGCCGCCGAAGAGGACGTTGGCGAAGGGCAGGGTGGCGAACTGGGAGAAGACGCCGTCACGCTCGGGCGTGGCCACCACCTGCTCGTCCACCTCGGGGTCCAGGAAGGCCTCCAGCGCGACGATGGAGCGGATGGGCTGGATGTGCTGCGCCGGCCCGATGATTTGCGTCATCAGCATGCGCTCGCGGTGCTTGCGCCGGTAGTAGGTGGCCGTCGCGTCGAAGAAGGCCCGGTAGTACTGCAGCCCGGAGTCGGTGCCGTCGGGGGCCACTTCGTTGTAGGGCGGCAGGTAGCCCTTGTCGTGGAGCCGGTTGCCCGCGCCGTCCCGCAGGGTGAGCTGGAAGGAGATTTCCGTGCCGGGGGCGTAGGTGCCGTCCGGGCGCGGCGGGGTGAGGGCCTCCACGCCGATGCGGAAGCCGTAGGTGTAGCGGCCGTCCACCACCTGCTCCACCGGGATTTCGTAGGGGGCCGCCGGGCGCAGGCTCCAGCGCAGGCGCAGCGTGCGCGTGTCGGAGCGCAGCGTGAGCGTCTGGCGCTGGGCGTGCTCGTACGCGTTGCGCAGCTCCAGGATGGCCTCCTCTTCGAAGGACGTGGAGGCCGAGCAGTCGTCGGGTGTGGCGCAGCCGTTGGCCGTCTGGATGCCGCGGAAGCGGCGGATGAAGAAGTCATCCAGGCCCGCGCGGCGCTGATGCTCGGTGCCCGCGTTGAGCAGGATGGGGACGCCGGTGAGCCGGCCGCGCGAGTCCACCGGCTCCACGATGAAGTGGCTGGGCAGGTCCATCCACGCCGCGCCCCGGTAGTAGCGGCGGCGGGTGTAGGGCCCCGGGGCGCCCACGGACTCCTGGTCCACCTGGCGCACGCCCCACCAGCCCAGGCCGCCGAAGTCACTCTGCGCGATGAGGTTGCGCAGCCCTTCGTCCCGGGTGGAGTTGACGAAGGCGCGGATATCAATCTGGTTGATGAAGAAGGTGGCGCCCTGCCGCACGCGCAGCGGCTTGCCCACGCCGTTCTTCACCTCGAGCGCCAGCCCCACCGCGGGCGTCTTGTCAGGCCACGGCCAACCGCCGAACAGCGACGGGGCGCCCACATCCAGGAGCGCCTTGTCCATGAGATGTGTGTCCGGCGAGGCCGGCTTCGGTGAAGTCGTCTCCAGCGAGGTCAGGTCCGGCGCCTGCGCGTCCAGCGGGGCTGCGTCCAGGGTATCCTGTCCGCCGCAAGCGAGCATCAGCCCCGCGAGTGACGCGAGCAGGGCCCGGGGGGCTCCAAGTCCACCCATGGTGCAACTCCTCGTACGTGTGAAAGCCGACGCCGCCATGGCGCCTGGGGCCAGTGGGCCGTGTAACCCGTCGCCTGTGGGGCGGTGTGGGCCGGGCCTCTCCCGTTTCCGGGTTTCCCCGGTTCGAGCCTTTTTAGCCGTACGAAGATTATCTGCAACCAGCAGATTTGTTCAACTTTTAGGAAAACAATCCGCCTGGGGTCGAACCTGCTGTGTTTTCAAGGAGATGAAGGACTGCCCCGCAGGGTGGCCTCACCCACAAGGTCATACCTGCACTTCATTCACTGAGCAGGATTCCTTGTTTGCCCTGCGGGGAAGCTCAATCGTGAATTCCGAGCCTTCCCCGGTGCGACTCTGGACGTGGATGGTGCCTCCGTGGGCCTCGACGAGCTGGCGGACGATGTAGAGCCCCAGGCCGGTGCCGGGGTGCTGGCCGCCGGCATGGACGCGCTGGAAGCGGTGGAACAGGCGCTGCTGTGCTTCCACGCCAATGCCGATGCCGCCGTCCCGGACGGCGAAGCGGACGCAGTGGGCGTCCGCCTGGACGCGCAGCTCCACGGGGTGGCCGCGGCCGAACTTGAGGGCGTTGCTCACCAGGTTGGTGATGACGCGGTCCAGGCGCTGCCGGTCCCACTGGCCGGTGGCGCCTTCCTCCACGCGGACGCTGAGGGCGCAGCCCGCGGCGCTGGCCTGGTCGCCGTGGCGCTCCGCCACCTCGCGCACCAGGTGCGCCAGGTCCAGCGGCTCCGTGTCCAGCACCATGCGGCCCGCCGACAGGCGGGACAGGTCCAGGAGGTTGTGCACCAGCCGGCCCAGGCGCCGCGTCTCGCCCTCGGCGCCGGCCAGGCCCTCGCGAAGCCGCGCGTCGGAGCCGCCGGCGCTCTGCATGGACAGGCGCCGCAGCCGCAGCTGGAGCGAGCTGAGCGGGTTGCCCAGGTCGTGCGCGGCGACGCCGATGAGCTCCAGCGCGTCCTGCGCCTGCGCCAGCAGCCGGGCGTTGTCGAGCGCGAGCGCGGCGCGCGCCGCCAGCTCCTCCATGAAGGCCCGGTCCACCTCACCGAAGCGGCGGTGCGTGCCGGTGGACAGCAGGCACAGCGCGCCCAGCACGCGGGAGCCCACCGCCAGCGGCACCGTGAGGGAGGACGTCACCCCCAGCGCGCCCAGCAGCTCGCCATGCGCGCTGCCTTCCAGCGCTGGCGGGAGACGGGCGCCGTCCAGCTCCGGCAACAGCTCGCTGCGGCCCGTGCGCACCACGCGGGAGGGGCCCACCTCGCCATCCTCCGGACACCGCAGCAGCGGCTCCCACATGTGGTGGGTGGCGGCGAGGTCCTCGCAGGCCACCGCGTGCGGACGCACCGTGCCGTCCTCGGAGGGGAGGAAGAGGATGCAGGCGTCCGCCACCTCGGGCACACACAGCCGGGTGAGGGCCTCGCCGACTTCGCGCGCGCCTGACAGCGGCTGGAGCACGCGGCCGGCCTCCGCGAAGAGCGCCTGGGCCCGCTCCATCCGGCGGCGCTCGGTGATGTCGCGGGTCACCATCACGAAGCCGCGCAGCCGCCCGTGCGCGTCGTACAGCGCGGTGAGCAGCGTCTCCGCCCAGAAGCGGCTGCCATCGCGGCGCACCCGCCAGCCCTCCGCCAGCAGGCGCCCCTCGCGCGCGGCCCTCTCACGGTGCGCGCGGGGCACGCCAGCGGCCACCTGGTCCACCGGGTAGATGCGGTCCGTGTCGCGTCCGGCGAGCTCCACCTCGGACCAGCCCGTGAGGCGCTCGGCGCCCGCGTTCCACGCCGTCACCTGGCCGTGCCAATCCAGGAAGCACAGCGCGTAGTCCGTCACCCCGTCCATGAGGAGCTGCAGGTGCTGCTCGCTGGACTGGTGGCGCGCGTGCAGCGGCGCCAGCGCGCGGTGGAGCACGAAGCCCAGCGCCGCCACGCAGGCCAGCCCCAGCAGCCCCGCCAGCACGGCCTGGGGCAGGGCGCCGTGGCCCAGGGGCATGCTGGCTTGCGCGGAGACGGCCGACAGCAGCGTCGCGAGCAGCAGCAACCCGGCGAACAGGCAGGCGGACAGGCCCGCACTCACTCGCTGAGCGAACGTCCAACGGCGCATCATGTGGTGACTCCCCCCCAAGGCACCCGGTCGGGCGTGCCGTCGGTGAGGAAAGCATCACCCAGACTGCACGCTGGAAGACATCGTCCTGGTGGGCGGGGTGGGTCCACCCCAGGGGCGTCATGGAATGGCCTTCGTCCAGACAGGGGGTTATGAGCGGACGTTCCATGTCTCTCGTCGAAGGTTCGAAGGTCCGCTACCTCCCGCAGCCCGAATGGGGTGTGGGGCATCTGTTGTCGCTGCAGGAGGAGGGCGCCAAGGCGCTCGTCGCCTTCCCCGCACGGGAAGACGCCCCGGTGCTGGTGTCCACCAAGGGGGGCGCCCTGGTGCAGTACCCGCTGCCTCCAGGCGAGCCGGTCATCACCTACAAGGGCCGCCTGGCGCTGGTGGTGCGCGAGGAGCCGGGGGCGCGCGGCCTGCGCCGCTACGTGCTGCGCTACGTGGAAACCGACGAGGAGGACGAGCTCCCCGAGTCCTCGCTGCGCGCGCTGCCGCCCCGCTCCGACCTGCTGTCCACCCTGCGCGAGGGCCGCGTGGGCGAGGCGCGGGCCTTCACGCTGCGCAAGCAGGCGCTGGTGCTGGACGACGAGCGCCGCTGTGACGCGCTGGGCGCGCTGCTGGCCAGCCGCATCATGGTGAAGCCGCACCAGGTGGGCGTGGTGCAGCGCGTGTTGTCCGCCAGCCGTCCGCGCTTCGTGCTGGCGGACGAGGTGGGCCTGGGCAAGACGATTGAGGCGGGCATGGTGTTCAGCGCGCTGCGCCTGTCCGGACTGGCGCGCCGCTGCCTGGTGGTGGCGCCCAGCCACCTCACCGTGCAGTGGCTGGTGGAGCTGTTCCACAAGTTCAACCAGCTCTTCACGCTGATGGATTCGGACCGCTACGCGCAGTCCCTGAAGGAAGCGCCAGAGGTGTCTCCCTGGGCGCGCTTCCCACTGGTCGTGACGAGCCTGGAGCTGCTCCAGCGCAGCGAGGAGCACCGCCGCGCGCTGGCGGGCGAGGACGCCTTCTGGGACCTGGTCATCATCGACGAGGCGCACCACCTCAAGGGCGAGCGCGCCTTCGAGGCCGCGCAGGTGCTGGCCAGGAATACGTGGGGCCTCTTGCTGCTCACCGCCACGCCCATGCAGTTGGATCCGGCGGAGTACCACGGCCTGCTCACCCTCATCGACGCGGCCACGGCGCCCACCGTCGCGGGCTTCGAGGAGCGCCTCAAGCGCCAGGAGGAGCTGTCCGCCGCGGTGCGCGCGCTGATGGAGGGGGGCAAGCCGTCCGCGGCGGTGCAGGCGCTGGCCAGGCGCTTCCCCGAGGACGCGAAGCTGTCCTCGCTGAAGGACCGGGACGCGCTGCTGCAACACCTGTCGGAGACGTACAGCCTGAGCGACAGGCTGGTGCGCAACCGCCGCGCGGTGGTGGGCGGCTTCTCCACGCGCCGGCTGCACCGCCACCCGGTGACGCTGCCCGCCGAGGAGCTGAAGGTCCGCGACGCCGCGCTGGCGGTGCTCGCCGGGGCCAGCCTGCGCGGCGCGCCGCTGGGCAACGTGCTGCGCCGGCTGGAGTCCAGCCCCGCCGCCTTCGCGGGCGCGGTGCGCGCCAACCCCGTGTTCAAGGGCCACACGGAGGCGCTGCGGCTGCCGTCGCGCGACGCGAAGTTCGGCGCCTTCCTGGGCGTGCTGCGCGGCGTCTGGGCGTCGGAGCCTGGGGCGAAGGTGCTCGTCTTCACGGAGAGCCGCGACACACTGGACGCGCTCCAGTCCGAGCTGGGCCGCGAGGGCGTGGAGGCGCTGGGCTACCACGGGGATTTGCCCCTGGTGGAGCGCGACCGGCAGGTGGCGCGCTTCCGCGACCCGGAGGGGCCCAGGGTGCTGCTGTGCACCGAGGTCGGCGGCGAGGGCCGCAACTTCCAGTTCGCGCACCACCTGGTGCACTACGACTTGCCCTGGAGCCCGGCCACGGTGGAGCAGCGCATTGGCCGCCTGGACCGCATTGGCCAGACGCACCCGGTGGAGATTCACGTCTTCGACCCGGCGGGCACGCTGGCCTCCGACGTGCTGATGCTGCTGGCGGACGCGGTGGGCGTCTTCGGCGAGACGGTGGGCGGCCTGGACGCGGTGCTGGAAGAGGTGGAGGCGCGGCTGGCCGAGCTGGCGCTGCTGCCGCGCGAGGCCCGCATGGCCTACGCGCAGGAGCTGAAGGCCCGCGTGGAGGCGGCGCGCGCGCAGGTGAAGCGCGCCTATGACCCGCTCCTGGACGTGCGCAGCTTCGACCGGCCCGCGGTGGAGCGCCTGGTGAAGCGCGCCCAGGAGCGCATGGGCATCGAGGCCGACGAGGACGGTGAGGCGGAGGCGCCCGGCGTGGAGGATGGCCTGTGGGGCATCGCGCGCGACCTGGACGAGCGGCTGGAGGAGACGGTGGCGGAGCTGGCGCGTCGGGTGGGCATCGGCGTGGACACCGACGAGCAGGTGGAGGCCTTCCAGGTGGCCTTCCAGTTCGGCCACGCGCTGAAGGTGGACGGGCTGCCGGGCATCGACGTGATGGAGGACCGCACGCAGCTGGGCACCTTCTGGCGCGACACCGCGGTGGAGGCGGAGGAGCTGGAGTACTTCGCCACCGGCCACCCGCTGGTGGAGGCGCTCTTCGGCTTCCTGCGTGACGGCCCCTACGGGCGCAGCGCCTTCCGCTTCATCGAGCGGCGCGGACCCCAGAAGGGGCGCGGCGTGGAGCTGCTCTTCCACGCCCAGCTGCCGGAGCCGGAGGACACGTCCCCGGGCGCCCGGGTGCCCAGCCGCCAGCTGGCGCGCTTCCTGGAGCGCACGCTGCTGCACGTGGCCGTGGTGGACGGCGCCGGGGGCCCCAAGGCCGACACCGCGCTGCTGCCCGCGCTGGAGACGGAGGGGCGCTCGCTCAAGGGGGACGAGGTGGCGCGCGCCTTCCCGGGCTTCGCGGACTTCGTGGACGCGGCGGTGCCCGTGGGCCAGAAGGCCGCCGAGGCGGAGCTGGCGAAGCTGGCCACCCGGGCGCGCAAGGCCATTGAAGCCGAGCGCGACGCCGCCGTGGCCCGCCTGCGCCTGTCCCTGGGGCACCAGGGCCTCTCCCCCGAGGCCGTGGAGGCGCAGCTGGACGCGGAGCGTACCCACTACGCCCGGCTTTTGGACGCGCTGGCCGGCGCCAAGGTGGTGCTCGACTCGGCCTGCGGCTTCGTCCTCAACCGCTGATGCGGCCTTTGTTCTCTGAGTGAAATCGCGCGTCTTCAGCCTGGCGGGCCATTTGACCGATTCCTCAATCAACGAGAAATAGGATGGTGGAGGCTCGTATGATCCACCGAGGCACCCCACGTACACGACGTCAGTCGGGACAGGCCGCGGTGGAAGCGGCGCTGACCCTTCCCCTGGTGGTGTTCCTTGTCCTGGGGACGCTGCAGCTCTTCATGATGCTCCAGGCCCGCATCCTGGCGCAGGTGGCGGCGTACCGGGCGGTGCGCGCGGGCAGCATCAATCACGGCAGCTGCCTGCCGATGATGCACGCGGCGCTGGTGACGATGCTGCCCACGGTGGCGCGCACGGACAGCGCGGAGACCCTGGCGGCGGCGTTTTCGCCCCGGCGTCACAACCACTACCGGGTGCGCAGCTCCTACGGGCGCGACTTCAACGAGCCGTTGATTGAAATCGTCCGGGAGTCGCCGGATGCCGGCTGGGCGCAGTCGCTGACGGGGGGCGAGGACCTGCTCTTCGACCAGCCCACGGACAACGCGGGGGCGCTGCGGGCCCGCACGTTGGAGATACGCATGGTGGCCTGGTACTACATGCGCATCCCCTTCGCGAACTGGGTGATGAGCCGCATGCTGCTGGCCCACTTCCGGCTCCGGCGCTACACGGCGGCCAACCCGCTGATGCCGGTGCAGCGCCGCTCCGCGTGGTGGGGTGAGACGAGCGCCACGCTGGGACGCGACGGCTGGCCCGGCGGCGACCTGGGCACCCGCATGGTGCGCTGGAGCGACGAGGGGCACTTCGTGTTCCCCATCCAGGTCAACGCGGCCATGCGGATGATGACGCCCGTCATGGCCGAGCACTTCATGGGAGGTCCCGCGTGCAATCTCCACGGCTCGTGAGGCGCTCGCGGCGAGGTCAGGCGCTGGTGCTGTTCGCGCTGACGCTGCTGCTGCTGACGTTGATGGTGCTGATGACGCTGGGCTTCGGCATGCGCGCCAAGGAGCGCGTCGAAATCCAGATGGCCGCGGACGCGGCCGCCTACAGCCAGGCGGTGGCCACCGCGCGCGCCTTCAACGCCATCGCGGTGATGAACCGCGCCCAGGTGGCGCACATGGTGGCCATGGCCGGCACCCAGTCGCTCATCAGCCACAGCAGCCAGGCCTACGCGGCGCACGACGTGGCCTGCCCCGGCGCCATTCCACCGCCGGTGTGGTTCGCCGCGGACGCGGCCGCCGCCACTCAGGTGCAGCAGCTCCAGGGGCGGGCCGGCAACATGTTCCGGGGTGGGCTCAACATCTACGGCAAGCTGCTCAGCGAGCACATCGCGGGGCAGGAGCTCACCCGGCGCGTCGCGCAGGCGGTCAACCCGGAGCTCCAGGCGCCCGCCGCGGGCGCGGCCAAGAGCTTCTCCGAGCTCAACGGGGGCAACGACGTCCCCGAGCGCGACGCGGTCATCGCGTCCATCAAGGCGGGGACCTACAGCTGCGGCGTGGGGGACGGGACGCTGTGCCCTTCGGGCGGCGGCAGCCCCGCGCTCAACGCCACCATGGGGAGCATGGGGTGGACGTGGGTCCACAACCGGCCAGGAGGCACCGCCAGCTTCGGCACCGGCGGCGCCGCCGTCTCCACCGCGTTCCGCCGCTACGGCTCGGTGGCGCAGATGGACCCCTCGTCGTACCACACCGTGTCGGGCCGCAACTCGACGGCGCATGACCACGGGCGCGTCGTCATCCCCACGCGCTGCCCCACCCCGCCCTCGGCGCCGCCCATCGCGACGGACGCGTGGGTGATGTCCGACGAGGAGCAGACGCACGAGGACCAGCACGTCTACGGCGCGCGCCTGCCTCCGGGCCAGGCGCCGGAGGACGGAAAGCCAACCTATGAGACGCACACGCTGGGCGCCTGCGTCGTGTGCCCCGGCATCTGGCCCTACTCCATTGGCTACAACGTGGACGAGCTGCAGGCGGGCGCGTCCAACCACTACGGCCAGCCCAAGCTGTACAGCCTGCTGTACCGGGACTACGCGAGCCCAGCGCGCCGGGCCCGCCCGGACCCGTGGAACCTCTTCTTCCGCTTCCGCTTCGCGGGGACTGAGACAGAGTTCGACAACAGCAGCCCGCTGGGCCGCATCCGCCCCACGGGCCGCGAGGACGTGCACCGCAACCAGGTGGCCCTCTCCGCGGGGCAGGTCTACTACCACCGGCCCGCGGGGCAGGGGGGCGGGTGGCGCGAGCCCCCCAACTTCCTCAACCCCTTCTGGCGCGCCACGCTGGTGAGCGCGGAGGGCGCCCGGGATGACCGGCCCGCGGACAGCTTGTCCGCCGCGGGCTTCTCCGGGCACGCGCGGGCGCTGCGCGAGCTGCACTCCGTGGGCTACCGGGGCGGTGGTCCCAGCGACAGGAGCTACTGACATGAGGGCTCGCCACGCACGAGGCCAGTCGTTGGTGGAGACGGCGCTGGGGACGATGGTGTTCGTCACCATCCTGCTCTTCGGCATCTACTTCGCCGAGGTGGGCGCGCTGACGCTCAAGGTGCAGGAGGCCGCCAACTTCGCGCTGTGGAACGCCACCGGCCGCGTGATGCACGACCCGCGGGACAACGAATGGGGCCGGCGGGGCACGGTGCTCGCCGCCGAGGCGGAGGCCAACGGCCGCTACGTGGACTTCGACGGACGTCGGCGCATGGGTGGCACGGGCGTGGCCGTCCAGCAGGCCATTGCCCGCGCGCAGCCCATCCAGGTGGATTGCCGCCCGGAGCTGCCGGGCACCGTGCGCGGCCTCTCCATGGCGGACGCGGACCCGGCCCTGGCCGGCACCATCGCCATGGGGACGCAGGGCATGGGGTGCACCGCGTCCTCGAGCATTCGCGGCGTCCGGATTGGCCGCTACCTGGAGGATGGCCGGGAGGGGTTCTTCCAGGTGGCCCATCGCCGGGCCGCGAATGCCTTCACGGTGTGCGCCGCCGGGCGGGCCTCGGGTGGCCGCTGCACGGCGCGCTTCGGCATGCTGCTGGATGACTGGGGCCTGGGCACCGCGGCGGAGGGCCGGTCCTGCGCGCTCAACACCGATGGCGCGAGCCGGTGCGCCAACCCGGACTACTACGAGTGGACGCAGCGCGTGTACCGGGCCAACGGCGCGGGTGGCAACGCCGGCTCCGCGCTGGCGGCGCTCACCGGCGCGGACGGCGTCAACGAGGACCAGTTCTTCATGAGCTTCCGCGGCGCGGAGGCCAACTACGAGGAGAACCTCGGCGCCACGCACGCTGGCGGCCAGACGCGCTGGGAGGTGACGCCCTTCGACGCGCCCAACATCCGCTCACACAACGTGGGCCGGGCGAACCACTGGCTCGGGGTGCCGCGGTGACGTGGCGCCGGGGGCTGCTCGTCACGGCATGGCTGCTCGGCGCGGCGCCCGTGGCGGCCCAGGGAACGGCGGCGAGCAAGGCGCCCGCCACGGCTCCGGCGCGGTCCGAGGCTTCCTCGCGGCCCCGCTTCGCCTGGCCCCGCGTGCAGGTCATCGACACCGTCCAGGCGAATGAACTCGTCGAGGCCGGGGGCATCCCCGTCGCCCTGCGCGCCGTGCACGCGAAGGAGCGGATGGATGACCTGGTGCAGCGCTTCGCGGACGCCTTCATCCAGGCGGGCCTGCACGTGCCGCCGGGGCATGAGCAGCCGCAGCTCGCCAGCGGCGCGGTGATGCTCACCGCCATCGACGGGCACCGGGGCATCACCTACACCGTCATCTTCCAGCCGCGGCCGGACCGCACCACGATGATGTACCTCGGTGAGGCCAACCACGCCCTGCGCAGGGACCCGGCGGCGGCGGGGGACTTCGCGCCCATGCCGCCCCAGGCCAGCCAGGTGCTGCGCGTCAACAGCGAGAGCACACGGACGCTCGCCTTCCACGTCCCCATGTCCGGCGAGGCCGTGGACGCCTTCTACGCCCAGGCGCTCACGCGCGCGGGCTGGCGGCTGGAGGAGGGGGAGACGTCCTTCTACGTGCGCACGGGCGAAGAGCTGCGCGTGGTCCACGAGCCGGGCGAGGCCCACCAGCGGGCCGTGGTGCTGGTGTACCGCGGCGGACGGAGCGCGCCACCGCCGCCGCCCGGGCCCGCCGCCGTTCGCTGAAAGCCCCACGCCGCTCAGGCGCGCAGCTTGTCGCGCAGCGCCTTGGCGCGGCCCTGCATGTCCGGGTCCATGCTCGTCAGCTCGACGGACTTCAGGCGCTGGTCCAGGCTCTGCGGCACCTTGGCCTTCAGCTTGCCTTCCTCCCCGAGCAGCTCCAGCTTCGCCAGCGCCTTGTCGACGATGCGCTCGCGCGGGTGGTCCAGCAGGCTGTCGAGGAAGTACGCGTCCTCGGGCAGCTCCGGGTACTTCTCCAGGTAGTCCACCACGGCCTTCACCCAGTCGGCGCGCGTGTCGGACTCCGTGACTTTCTGCATGGCCTGCTTCTGGGCCTTGCGCTTGCCTTCGGGGTCGAACGTCTTCGCCAGCCCCTCCGGCAGCTCGCCGCCGGTGAAGAGCGCGTCCGCGGCGGCCTTGTACTTCTGGTAGCTCGCGCTGCGCTCCAGCTTCTGCTGCGCGGGGTCGTCCTGGCGGGAGGTGTACTTGCTGCCCTTGCCCCGCCCCGCGTCGATTTCGCGCCAGCTCTTGGAGCGCTTTTTTTCGTCGGCCATCCTTCATCTCTCCTTGCGAGCGCCCCACAGCGCCGCCAGTCCGCGATGGACGAGGCGCCGCACCACCTCCAGTTCCTGGGAGGACAGGGGCTGCTCCTCGTCCTGCTCCGCCTCGAAGAGCACCTCGTCCGCGTAGTCCTTCAGCGGCTGAGGCACTGGCGGGGCATCCGTGTCCGCCTCCAGCACCGCCGGATTGATGGACGTGAGTCCCGGCGGCCAGCCCAGCTCCAGCATGGCGTACAGCTCGAGGAGCAGGTGGCGGGCGACGCCATATCCTTCGTCCGTGAGCGCCGCCGCGTCAAGCGCGCCCAGCAGCACGTCCTGCCGGTTTTCGAAGGCGTGGGTGAAGCGCGTGCGCGTCTTCTCGTCGTCCTCCAGGTAACGCCAGGCGGCCTCCACGAATTCGCCAGACGGCGTCCCCGGGTGGAAGGGCGCGGGCGGGGCG